>JAAZUY010000056.1 GCA_018623895.1 bacterium
ATTAAAGGAGACCATTTTGACTTAAAATGAACAACAAGTGCAAAAAATGATCCAGCATTTGCAAATATTAATAGAGTAGTAGTGTTTTTGATATCAAGCTCAAACAAATTAAAAAATAAGGTTGTGTGGCCGCTGCTTGAGATTGGAAAAACCTCAGTAACACCTTGAATTAAAGCAATAAAAAAATATATAATAACAATAATCATAAATCCTCTTAAAAAACATTATAGCATATTCAAAACAAATAATTATGCTAAAATGTAATCATCAAAGGGAGTGAAGTTTATGATCAAAAAAGCAGTAATTCCAGTCGCAGGGTACGGGATACGATTTTTACCCATAACTAAGGCGGTCCCGAAAGAAATGCTTCCAATTATTGATAGACCAGTAATTGATTTTATTGTCGAAGAGGCGATAGAGTCTGGTATAGAGGAAATTATATTTGTTACTTCCAAAAAAAAGAAAGCAATTAAAAAATATTTCGGAAAAGCAAAAAAACTAAAAAAACATTTAATAAAGAAACAAAAAAACAACGAACTTATCCAACTTGAAAAAACGTACAAAAAGGCAAAAATAACATATGTTTTACAAAATGAGATGAAAGGTTTGGGACATGCGGTACTGTTAACCCAAAACATTACCAATGGCGAGCCGTTTGTTCTTATGTTAGGCGATGATATGTACAACAACAACGGCAGCAATGTTACGGCACAACTTATTAATTCATATAAGAACGTTAAAAAAACTGTTTTAGGAACAATAGAAATAGACATCAAAGATTCAAACAAATATGGAATATGTGAACCAGAATCAAAAATTAATCATTTGATCAAATTAAGATCCGTTATCGAAAAGCCTGATCAAATTAATGCACCTTCTAATATAGCAATTTCGGGCAGATACATATTAACACCAAAGATTTATAAATATCTAAAAACACAAAAACCAGGAAAAGATGGAGAAATACAATTAACAGATGCAATAAATAGACTTATAAGCGAGGAAGATGTTTTTGCTAAAATTATCAAAAACAAAAGGTACGACATAGGTACAAAAGCCGACTATGTAGAAGCAATATTAGATAGTTCTAAGTTAAGAAAATTGATGTAAACTAATAAAAAATAAACAGTAAGGAAAAATAACATGTTAGATTTAAATTTTGTTGTAAATAATAAAGAAAAGGTCTTAGAAAACAACCTCAATAGGGGTGTTTATATTGATGTTGATAAAATAGAAAAATTATCTATCGAAAGAAAAGATCTTATCAAAAAGATTAATATAAATCGAGAAAAAAAGAATAAGATTTCCAAAGAGATAGGAATTTTGATTAAATCATCTGACTTAGATAAAAAGAAAAAAATTTCTAAATTTCAAGATGAAATTAAAACAGAAAAAGAAGAAACAAAAAAATTAGAGGAAGCTCTTATTAAAATCGAAAAAGAAATAAACTTAAAATTAGAAAAAATGCCAAATATATTGCATGAATCTACGCCCCTGGGTAAAGAAGAGTCTAATAATGTTGAAATAAAAAGATATCTTGAACCTAGAAAATTCAAATTTGAACCAAAAGATCATGTTGAAATCGGAACGGCTTTAGACATTCTTGATTTTGAAAGATCAGCAAAAATTACGGGAAGCAGATTTGTTGTAAAAAAAGGCTTAGGGTCAAAACTATCAAGAGCCCTATTCAATTTTATGATAGATACTCACGTTGACATTAATGAATATACAGAAGTTTCAATGCCATATATTGTCAATGGAAAATCATTACATGGCACAGGCCAATTTCCCAAATTTAAGGAAGATGTATTTAAATTGGAGATTAAAGATAAAGATTGGTATTTAAATCCTACAGCAGAGGTTCCTACAATTAATTACTACAGAGGCGAGATAATAAATCAAAAACTTCCAATAAAATATGTTTCATTTACAACGGCTTTCAGATCAGAAGCGGGATCGGCTGGAAAAGATACAAGAGGAATGATGAGGGTTCATCAATTTGATAAAGTTGAATTAATTCAATTTACTAAGCCAGAAAATTCATATATAGCCCTTGAAGAAATGCTTTTGCATGCAGAAACAATATTAAAAAAACTTAAGTTGCCATATCGAGTTTTAAAGTTGTGTAGTTCAGAAGTTGGTTTTTCAATGACAAAAACATACGATATTGAAGTTTACATTCCAAGCCAAAAAAAATATAGGGAAATAGCTTCGATAAGTAATTCTGGTGATTTTCAAGCAAGAAGGTCTGGGATCAGATATAAAAATAATTTAGGAAAAACAGAATTCGTACACACATTAAACGGATCTGGATTACCTATAGGGAGAACATTGATTGCCATACTGGAAAATTATCAAAACGAGGATGGAACAGTAGAGGTTCCTGATGAGCTAAGAAAGTATCTAGGTGTAGAAGTTATAGAGAAGGAATAATGAAATGAAAATAGTTTACGTAGAAGATGCATTTGATTTATCTGAGATTATAAGAAAATATCTTGTTAGAGAAGGGTATGAAGTTGTTGTCTATAACAATGCAGAAGAGGCTTTAAAAGAAATTAACAATAACGTCAATCTTTGGATTTTAGATATAATGCTTCAAGGAGAATTAACAGGGCTCGATTTAATTAAAAAAATAAAGGAAAGCAAAGCAAAAGAGGCTGTTATTTTTACATCGGCAAGGGATCAAGATATAGATAAAATAGAAGGGCTCGAGTTGGGAAGTGACGATTATCTTTCCAAGCCATATTCACCAAAAGAACTTATGTTAAGAGTTAAAGCTGTTTTAAAAAGAGTTTTTCCTAATGCCGAAAATATAATTGAATACCCACCGTATAATATTGATAGATCAAAAAGACATATAAAAATCGACGATATTGAAATCGAGCTAACAAACAAAGAATATGAAATGCTTGAATATTTTTTGGAAAACATTAATGTTCCCCTCGGCAGAGAAGATATCTTAACAAGAGTTTGGGGGGGAAACTATTTTGGTAGCGATAGGGTTGTTGATGATTTGTTAAGGAGATTAAGACAAAAAATGCCAAAGCTTAAAATTGAAACAATTTATGGCTTTGGATACAGATTATTATGAAAAAAAACAAATTATCAAAACAATTTTATATTATATTTACAGTTGTAATTGGATTTACAAGCTTATTTTTTACTCTTGGAATGAATTATATATTTGAAGAATTTAGAATAGGTCAAAATATTCAGCAACTAGAGTCATATGGAAAAAATTTAAGTCAAATAATTACTAACTACGAGCAAACAATAGATAGTGAATTTAACGGTTTTTTTCTATATAAAAATAATGGGTCTATTGACTCAAATAAATACGAAATGATTGAAAGTTATTTTACACAGGAAGAGTTGTTAGAAATAATACTTGATGAAGATCCTGTTAATAAAATAGAAAATAAGAACGTAAATAATTTTTACTTTTATTTTTTTTCACAAGAAGAATTTAGACTATTGGTATTTACCGACAATTCATATCTTGAAAATCTAGGTGTTTCATTTAACAGCATTCTGATAATTAGTTTCATATCTCTGGTTCTTTTAGGAAACACGTTAATTCTTATTTGGTCAAGGATTATTTTAGATAGAATTTCAAAATTACAATTAGAAGTTGGTTCTTTTTCCTCCAACAATTATTCTATTCCAATAAAAATCGAAGGAAAAGATGAAATAAGCAGTCTTTCAAAAACAATTGAAGAAATGAGGAAAGAGATATTTACTAATGAAAAGACAAAACAAGAAATTCTTCAAAATGTTTCTCATGATTTTAAAACACCGATAGCAGTTATTCAATCTTATGCAGAGGCGATCAAAGACGGCATTTCTAAACCATCGGATGCCGAAGTTATCATAAACCAAAGCAAAGCCTTAGATAAAAAAGTAAGACAACTTTTAGAATTGACCAAACTAGAATATAAAATCACTAAACAAAACAGAGTACC
>JAAZUY010000010.1 GCA_018623895.1 bacterium
CTTACGATCTAGATGAGGTTGATTTTGACACTTTGTATGAAGATTTAATATCGCCTCCATTTTTAACGGAAAAAAAAATAATTATAATTTACAAAACAGATAAATTATATGATATGGAAGCTGAAAAAAGAAAAATTTCACTATTTTTAGAAAAACAAATCCCAGATGTTATTGTGATTTTTTCAGCTGATAAACTAGATAATGACAAGTTGTTCAAAAAGCAATTTGAGTTATTCACAGAAATACATCGCTTAAATAATGTTTCAACAAAAGAATTGAGATTTATGATTGAAGAAAGGTTAAGAGAAAATTCAATAATGATTTCTGACAACGACAAAATGAAATTTATTGAATTATTAGAAAAAGACCATACAATGATTAAAGTTAATCTCGATAAAGTTATAACTTTTGCAAAAAGTTCTAATGAAATTTTTCTTAAAGATATTATTAAATTATTGCCTGAGGTATTAGAAGAAAATATATATATGTTGGTTGAAGAAGTTTTAAAAAACAATACAAAAAAAGCCTTAAAAATTTATTATGATTTGCTCAAAAGCAATATAAGACCAGAAAGAATTTTAAGTTCTATATCTAGAAGACTCATGGAAATAGAAGATATAAAAATTTATTTAGATAATAATAAAGGTCAAGATTTCATTGCAGAAAAAATGAATATGAGTAGAGGTAGAGCATATTATTCAATAAAAGAAGCGAAATCAATAAACTCAAGCTTCTTAAAAATGAATATTGATGAAATTTCTGAACTAGACTATAAAATTAAGTCTGGAAAAATAGAAAAAAAAATTGGATTAGAATTGTATATAGTTGGAGGAAACAAATGAAAAAAATTATAGTTATAGATTTTGAAACCACCGGATTCAATCCTAAAGCGGATCAAATAATAGAAATTGCGGCATTAAAAATTGAAAATAAAAATACTACCAAGTATTCTACGTTAGTAAAATCAGATATAATTTTGAGTAAAAAAATCATTGAAATAACAGGAATTAATGATGAAATGCTAAAGAAAAATGGAATAGATCAAAAGAAAGCAGCAAAAGAATTGTTTGATTTCATTGGTCATGAAGCCATACTTGTTGGATATAATGTTATGTTTGATATGGGCTTTTTGGACGTTTTTTTTAAAAAAAACATCGACATGAATTTTTCTTTTAACTATGATGTCATCGATGTTTTAACAATATACAGAGATCATCACAAATATCCTCATAAACTTAGTGATGCCGTCTCTCATTACGAAATATCACATAGAAATACTCATAGAGCTCTTGATGATGTGATTGCAACTTATGAGGTGTTAAAGGCTTTGAAAAAAAGTAACGAAATCATTATTGAAAAATATAAAAATATAATTGGATTCAATCCAAAGTATGGTTATAGAGGAATAAGACCTGATAATATTAAATTTTTACCTCAAATTGGTGGTATGAAACTTATAGAAAAAAAAACCAGCTAATAAGCTGGACTATTTTGATAAATTATTTAGTAATTTTGAAAACTGAGATTTGTTTCTAGATACAAAGTTTTTATGAAAAATGCCTTTTGAGTTACCCTTATCTAATTTTTTATTTACTAAATTCAATGCTTTTTCGGCAACTTCAATATTTTTTTCGCTCAACGCTAATTCTAAACTTTTAACTGCACTCTTGTAAGATGATCTATAAGCTGCATTGATTTTTCGTCTTTTTTCATTTGTTTTATTTCTTTTTATTTGTTGTTTAATATTTGCCATATTAATACCTCCAATTTACGCCATTTAATTTTAACAAATCATAAATAAAAAATCAACAAGAATATCTTTTTATGGTAAAATAATAGAGGAGTGTTTGTTATGAATATAGCTAATAAATTAACAATTGCTAGATTTGTTATTATTCCTTTAATGTTAGTAGTAATAAATATTGATTTTGAAATATATATTGTAAATCTTGAACTTGGGGAATTTATATTCTTATTGATGTTTGTTATTGCAGGTTTTACAGATTATTTAGATGGATATTTAGCAAGAAAATATAACATGGTAACGAACCTTGGAAAATTTTTAGATCCAATTGCAGATAAAATGTTGGTTGCAACCGGGCTTGCATATTTAGTCTCTATTCAAGCAGTGCCTGTATGGATTTTTATTGTGATAATTTCTAGAGAATTTTTGATGAGTGGATTTAGGATTATATTATCAGAAAAAAAAATTGTTCTTGCAGCTAATAAATTAGGAAAATATAAAACTGCATTTACAATGTTTACTATTACATTTTATTTAATTAAAGCAAATGAGGTCTATTTATTGCTTGGGGATATTCTATTGTTAGTAACTGTTCTGTTAACGTTAACAAGTGGTTTAAAATACTTTTTAGACAACAAAAAACATATAATATTTTAGAATTAATATAAGGAGAAAAAAATGAGTGATAGAAAAAAAAATGAAGCTTTAGATGCGGCATTAAAAATTATTGAAAAACAATATGGTAAGGGTGCAATTATGAGGCTTGGTGATGAACCTGATCGAAAAGTTGAAAGCACATCAACGGGATCAATAGCACTAGATATTGCTCTTGGAGTTGGAGGTTATCCAAAAGGGAGAATAATTGAAATCTACGGACCAGAAAGTTCAGGAAAAACAACGTTAGCCTTGCATGCAATAGCACAAGTTCAAGAAAAAGGTGGCAACGTAGCGTTTATAGATGCTGAACATGCTTTAGATGCACAGTATGCAAAAAAACTTGGTGTTGATATTGATAATTTACTTCTATCTCAGCCTGATACAGGTGAACAAGCTTTAGAAATTGCGGAAGCGTTAGTTAGAAGTGGATCTGTTGATACAATTGTTATTGACTCGGTAGCAGCACTTGTTCCAGAGGCAGAGATTAATGGTGATATGGGTGCATCTCATGTTGGTCTTCAAGCAAGGTTGATGAGTCAAGCTATGAGAAAACTATCTGGAGTAATCTCAAAAACAAATACTACGGCAATCTTTATAAATCAAATTCGAGAAAAAGTTGGAATTATGTTTGGTAATCCAGAAACTACACCTGGGGGAAGGGCATTGAAGTTTTATTCAAGTGTTAGATTAGAAATAAGAAGATCAGAGACAATCAAAGATGGAACAGAAATAGTTGGAAATAAAGCTAGGATAAAAGTTGTAAAAAATAAAGTATCACCACCATTTAAAGTTGTACAGGTCGATATAATTTATGGTCAAGGAATATCCCAAGAAGGAGAATTGCTTGATTTATCAGTCCAATTGAATTTAATTCAAAAATCAGGTGCATGGTTCTCGCATAATGGAGAGAAGATAGGTCAAGGAAGAGAAAATGCAAAAAATTATCTTAAAGAAAATCAAAAACTTTTTGATGAATTAAAGAATCAAGTATTGAGTAACTATAATTTAGCTGTTTAATATTATCTCACTTGTTTCATTGAAAACATAAATGCACTATTGTATAATAGAATTATATCTTACATAAAGAGAGGAGAAAATCATGTTTGATACATTAACATTGGTTCTCTCCATATTGCTTACGTTTATATTAAGTATTTTCGTTGGATATTTTATCAGGGTTTGGCATCATGACAAAAGTCTAAAAAAAGCTCAAAATCAAGTTGAAAAATTAATTGAAGAAGGAAAAAGAGAAGCGTCAAAAATCAAAAAAGAGACTGTTTTTGAAACTAAGCAAGAACTTTTTCAATTAAAAAAAGATCAAGAAAAAGATCTCAGAGAAAGACGTCAAGTTGTCATAAATCTAGAAAATAAGTCTTCAAAAAGAGAAGATGCCCTTAATAATAGATCGGTTTATTTAGATAAAAGAGAAGAAACAATATCAAATAAAGAAGTTAAACTCGAAGAAAAAAAACAACATTTAGATAAATTAAATAGCAAAATGGAGAGTGCGCTGGGCGAGCAAGAGGCTAAGCTTTCGGAAATTTCAAAGTTAAGTCCAGAAAAAGCAAAAGAGATAATATTCAAAAGAGTAGAGGATAAAATCTCTGATGAATTAACATATTACATTAGAGAAGAAGAAGAAAAAGCGAAGTCTACAGTTCAAGCAAAGTCTAAGCTTCTTTTAGCTAATGCTATGCAGAAATATGCAAGCGAGACGACATCGGAGAGGACTGTATCAGTAATTTCTATACCTAATGATGATATGAAAGGTAGAATCATTGGTCGTGAAGGAAGAAACATAAGAACTTTAGAAGCATTAACAGGAGTAGATTTAATTGTTGATGACACACCAGAAACAGTAGTTTTGAGTGGTTTTGATCCTATTCGAAGAGAGATAGCAAAGAGAGCACTTGAATCTCTAGTTTCTGACGGTAGAATTCATCCAGGAAGAATCGAGGAAGTAGTAGAAAAGTCTAGAAAAGAAGTGGATGTTTTCATTAGAGAAGCAGGAGAAGAAGCTGTTTTTAAAACTGGCATTGGTAGAATTCATCCAGATTTAGTTAAACTTTTGGGTAGAATGAGTTTTAGAACAAGTTATGGACAAAATGTATTAAAACATTCAATTGAAGTTGCTTTCTTAGCTGGTAAATTAGCTGCTGAAATTAACGAAGACGAAATTCTTGCTAGAAGAGCAGGTCTGCTGCATGATATTGGAAAATCAGTTGACCATGAAGTTGATGGTGGTCATGTAGAGATAGGGGTTAATTTAGTTAGTCGATATAAAGAACCAAAAGAAGTTATAGATGCTATTGCTTCACATCATGGAGATAAAGATGCTGAGACAATTATTGCAGTACTAGTTGCTGCTGCAGATGCACTTTCAGCAGCAAGACCAGGTGCCAGAAGTGAATCAATGGAAAATTACATGAAAAGACTTAAACAGCTCGAAGAAATCTCTATGGAAGTTGAAGGAGTAAAAAAATCTTATGCTATACAAGCAGGTAGAGAAATAAGAGTTATTGTAGAACCTGAAAATGTAGATGATTTATCAATTATATCAATTGCTAGAATAATTAAAGAACAAATAGAGGAGAGGATGACATATCCTGGAACAATAAAAGTTACAGTCATAAGAGAGACAAGAGCAACAGATATAGCAAAATAAAAAAAGGTTTTACCTTTTTTTATATTAAGGAGAATTTGTGAAACTATTAATTATAGGTGATATATATGGAGATCCAGGCATTGAAATTCTAGATTTTCATTTAAAAGAATTAAAAAATGAATTAAAACCGCATTTAATTATTGCGAATGCTGAAAACTCTTCTAATGGAAGAGGTATTAGCAAGAGGATTTACAATCATTTGCTTGGATTAGGAATTAACATTTTTACGATGGGAAATCATGTTTGGGGAAATAGAGAAATCAAAGAGTTTATTGAAGATTCAAATATCTTGAGACCTGCAAATTATAATAACTTGCCTGGGAATGGTTATATTGTAAAGAATATCAACGGTTTAAAAGTACTTGTAATAAATATTTTAGGAAGAGCTTTTATAAATTTAAGTTTGGATAACCCATTTAAATGTGTTAATGACATAATAGAAAATGTTGATCATGATTTTTCAATTTTAGATATTCATGCTGAGGCAACAAGTGAGAAAATAGCGATGGGGCATTTTTTCGATGGAAAAATTGACATAATTTTTGGAACTCATACACATGTTCAAACGAATGATGCAAGATTAATGCCTAAAGGATCCTTTTACTTAACGGATGTAGGAATGACGGGTCCTCTTGATGGTGTTATCGGAGTTGAAAAGGAAATTGTTATAAATAGATTTTTAAATGGGTTTTCAACACATAATAAAGTATCAAAAGGAAGAAAACAATTAAATGCTTGGTTTATCGATACTGAACTTCAATATTCAAAACTTATTCATTTAGAAAAAGAATGATTGAACAAATCAAAACTTACTGATATAATGGTCTTTAGAAGGATATAATATGGATATAGATGTATCAAAATATTTTAAACCGAATCTATCAAAAGCAAGAAGAAGATCTAAGTCTGAAGTTCAGCATGATAATTTTGAGATCAATGAAATTCATAAAAACTTAGGTCACGGAAAAAAATATTGGATTCAAACATATGGCTGTCAAGCAAATGAAGCTGATGGAGAAACAATGGCAGGTATCTTAAAAATGATGTCTTTTTCACCAGCTGCAAATGAAAATGAAGCAAGCATTATAATAATCAATACTTGTGCAATAAGAGAGAATGCTGAAAACAGAGTATGGGGAGTAATAGGAAGACTAAAAAAACTCAAAATTGATAACCCGGATTTGTTAATTTGTTTATCAGGTTGTATGGCACAAGAAGAAAATGTAGTAAATAAGATCCTAAAAACATATCATCAAGTTGATATTGTATTTGGAACCCATAACATTCATAAACTTCCTGACTATATTCAAACTGCAATGTTTTCAAAAGAGCGTGTGATTGAAGTCTATTCTGAGGAAGGCAATGTGGTTGAAAATTTACCAAAATTTAGAAATCACAAAAAAAAGGCTTGGGTCAACATAATGTTTGGATGTGATGAATTTTGTACATATTGTATCGTCCCATATACTAGAGGAAGAGAGAGATCTAGATTAAAAGAGGAAGTAATTAAAGAAGTAAAAGAGCTAAATAATAATGGATATGTAGAGGTTACATTACTTGGTCAAAATGTTAATGCGTATGGTAAAGATTTTAAAAATCTAGATTACACTTTTGGAGACCTTTTGCGAGATTTAGATAAAACAGGGATTAAAAGAATTAGATTTACTACGAGTCATCCTCATGATCTTGACCTGAAAACTATGGAAGCGATTAGAGATTGTCATTCAGTAATGCCTTTTTTTCATTTGCCAGTACAATCAGGATCTAATTCAATTTTAAAAAGAATGAACCGACATTATACGAAAGAAACGTATCTAGAAAAATTAAAACAATTAAGAGAAATTGTTCCAGGGATTTCTGTCACAACGGATATTATCGTTGGTTTTCCTGGAGAAACTGATGAAGATTTTATGGAAACATTAGATCTTGTAAGAAAAGCTAATTTCGAAGGCGCTTTTACATTTATTTTTTCTCCAAGAGAGGGTACACCGGCAGCAAAATTTAAAGATGATATAGAACTAGAAGTAAAAAAAGCCAGATTGTATAAATTAAATCAGGTAATAAATGATGGTTATCTTCAAGGCAACAAAAGATTTTTAGGTAAAACCATTGATGTACTAGTTGAGGGAATTTCTAAAAATAATAACAATACATTAGCTGGATATACGCCTCATCAAAAATTAGTGAATTTTAGAGGCGACAAAGAAAAAATAGGTTCTATTGTTCCAGTGAAAATTATTGAAGCAAAGACTTGGTTTTTAATGGGAGAAATGATTTAAAATGAATGGAGAATATGATATGAGTTTGAGTTTTGAGAATGTCATAAGGTTAAAAAATAAAAGGTATAAAATTTCAGATATTACTGAAAAGTTGATGTATTTAGACGTAGAAATATTAGTTAATTTTTTTAAGTCTAATTCGTTAACTATTCCTAGAACTGAAAGAACTAAAATATTCAAGTTGCCCTTAGAAAGTAAAATTAAAATGGAACTCTCTGAAAAAGGAAAAATTGGAGACGATTTCATTCAAAGCCTAAAATGGTTCAAAGATTTTAGTGACTATCAGGCGTTTAAAGTATATAAAACATATTTGGATGAAAAATTGAAAACTAAGTTCTTTAAAACTTTCTATTTAATGGTTATTAATTTACTCAATGATCAAAAGAAAAACGAAGCTCTAATTTTAGATTTATTAAGTTTGATATCAAAAAAATCAAAAGAGTTACCAGATTTTACAGAGTTCAATGAGAAAATTGAAGAAATTCTTAAAGACGAGGATGATCATATTGATGGTCTATCTTTAGATGAGATTAGACCCATGCTCTATAATTGCTCAACATTAAACGAGATTAGAGAATTAGGAAAAAAATATAGCGTAAGCGTTCCTAGAAGACTTAAAAAAGCAGAGTTACTAGAAAACATTTTCCATGAATTAAAAATAAAAAAACAGTTAGTTGAGAAGGTAATGATTGATCTGGCAAAAAAATCAGCTTTAATGCTCCAAAGGTTTGCCATAGATAATAAATTAAAAGTATCAATGGAATTGAAAAAAGAAGAAATTATTGAATACATTTTAAAATATTCTCCTAAAACAATGAGTTTTTATAAACCACCATCTAAAGAGGCATACAGTTTAGATAAAGAACAATCATATTCTGAAACACAACCTGAAAATAAAAAGAAATCTATTTTGTCAAAGAAGAAAAAGAATATTAAAGAACAAAAAGAAACTAAAAAGTCTCTAAAAGCTAAAGGTAAAACAAAAAAACAAAGAGGCGTAATATCTAATTTAATTTATTTATTTTTTAATTTAATTTGGAGATTGATTAAGTTTGGAATTGTTCTCCTACTAATAACTTTGATTTTATTATTTGTGTATTTAATCTTTAACTATTTTTATCAAGTGCCCCAACTTAAAGAACTAAATGATTTTATAAATTCATTTAAAATTAATGGAACTGGAACAATTGATTTTTTTAATCAGGTGTTAAATAACTTAGGTATATAAATAGAGGTTTAGTATGAAATCAAAAGAATATACACCTATGATAAAACAATATCTAGAAATCAAACAGGACTATTCGGATGCAATAGTCTTTTTTCGATTAGGTGATTTTTATGAGATGTTTTTCGATGATGCAATTTTAGCCTCTTCAATTTTAGACATCACATTAACCTCAAGACACAAAGAATCAAAAATACCAATGTGTGGAGTACCATATCATTCAGCATCAATTTACATTCAGAAATTAATTAAGGAAGGAATGAAGGTGGCTATAGCTGAACAAGTTAGTAGCACTGGAAAGGGACTTTTTGATAGAAAAGTAAAGAGGCTTATTACTCCTGGAACTGTTTTAGAGGATACAATTTTAGAATCTTCAAACCATAATTTCATTGCTTCAGTTGCTTTTTCTGAATCTAAAATATCACTAGCATTTATGGATATATCTACAGGTCAAGGTTATGTTTCAGAATATGATTCTTTAATTGAAATTGAAAAAAAAATAAAAAAAGAGGGAATTAAGGAATTAATTACTTCAATTAATATTGAAAATGGATTCGAAGGATTACTTATATCAAAAATCATAGTTCCTCAAACTTTCAAATTGCCTGAAAACCATGATTATAATAATAGGTTTAATTTTAATGCTGTTAAACTTTGTCTATACTACGTATACAAAACTCAAAATCATCCCATAAGTCATTTGAATAAATTTGAAGAAGAACAAAAAGAAAAGATGAAAATTGATGATAATGTTGTAAGACATTTAGATATATTGAATAATATCTCAGGTAATGATTTGTTTAAAGTTTTGGATCATTCAAAAACCCCAATGGGATCAAGATACTTAAAAAGACTATTGTTGGCTCCAGTATTATCAAAAAAAATTATTTTTGAAAGACATAAAATAATCGATTCTTTTCAAAAAGAGGAGAACCTATCTACGCTGTTTAATGAATTAAGAAAGATTAATGATATGTATAGAATTTTACATCGTATAGCTTATCAAAGAGCTAATCCAAAAGACATTAATCAGTTGAAAAATTGTATAAATTCAGTTCAAAATATACAAAAAATATTAATCAATAAGAGAAATTTCCTTAAAAATTTAGGTAGAAATTTCCCAAATTTGAATGATTTATTAATATTCCTGAATAATTCAATAGTAGAGAACCCACCAACTAATGTTAATGAAGGTGGATTTATAAAAAAAGGATTCGATAAAGAGCTTGATGAATTAAATGTTAAGAGTATTAATTTTGAAAAATGGCTCGAAATGTACCTAGAAGAACAAAAAAAAATAACTGGAATCAAACAAATGAAAATAGGTTTTCATAGAGTTTTTGGGTATTTTTTAGAGATTCCAAAATCACAAATGAAATATCTCGATTTGAATCTAAAATATGAGAGAAAACAAACCTTAAAAAATGCTGAAAGATATACTACCGAAGAATTAAGAACTAATGAAGATACAATTCAAAATATTAATAATAAGAAAATAAAAAAGGAATTAGAATTATTCGATAGCATATTAAAAAATATTATGAATTATTATAATGATATTTTAATATCCAGCAAATTGATTTCAAAGATTGATGTTTATTCATCATTAGCGATTTTTTTCAGAAAAGAGAAATATATTAAGCCAGAAATTACTGATTCTAGAAATCTTATTGTATTAGAAGCAAGGCACCCTATAGTTGAAAAATTAATAGATTTTGTAAAAAATGATTGTGAGTTAAAAGAAAACAATATAATGTTAATTACAGGTCCAAATATGAGTGGAAAATCAACATATATGAGAATGATTGCATTGATAATTATTTTAGCTCAGGCAGGATTATATGTACCTGCAAAAAAAGTAAAAATGCCAATCTATGATGGAATATTCACTAGAATCGGTGCTTCAGACGATATTTCATCTGGAAAGTCAACATTCATGATGGAAATGTTAGAGACTAATGAAGCTTTAAGAAAGTCTACATCAAAAAGTCTATTGATTTTTGATGAAATTGGAAGAGGCACAGCTACGTATGATGGTATGGCTCTTGCTCAAGGGATTATCGAACATATTAATGAAACTATAAAATGTCACACTATGTTTTCTACACATTACCATAAATTGACTTTTTTAGATAAAAAAATTCCAAATTTATTTAATGTTCATGTTGAAGCAAAAAAAGAAAATGATAAAATGATTTTCTTATATGAATTAAGAAAAGGAAAGACCGATAAATCATATGGTATTCAAGTAGCAGCACTTGCTAATTTACCAAAAAAATTAATCAAAAGAAGTAATGAAATATTATTAGATCTAGAGAATGAAAAGTCCAAAAATTTACCAAAAAAAGAGATAAAAATAGATGAAAATAATCAACTATTAGATTCAAATTTTAGACGTATTATGGATAAAATTAAATCAACAGATATAAATTCCACAACCCCTTTAAAGGCTATGGAAATTTTAAATGAGCTTATAAAAATGAAGGATAACTCAGAAAATGAATAGAATTGTTGAGATGTCAAACTCCCTATCAAATATGATATCTGCTGGAGAGGTTATAGAAAACCCTGTAAATGTAGTAAAAGAATTAGTTGAAAATTCAATAGATGCAGGAGCAAAAACAATTAAAATTTCTGTAATTGAAAATGGCTTATCTTTCGTAAGAATCGATGATGACGGATCAGGGATGACTATAAAAGATGCTAGAATGTCATGTAAAAGACATGCTACTTCAAAAATTTTTTCAGAAAAAGACCTGTTAAGTATTAAAACATTAGGTTTTAGAGGAGAGGCTTTGGCTGCGATTGCATCTGTTTCCAAAGTCGACATTGAAACTAAGTATAAAGATAATGAAGGAGTTCGCTTGTCTTTGGAGGCTGGTCATATTGTTAAAGAACAGTCTATCCCTAGAAATGTAGGCACAACAATAATTGTTAAATCTTTATTTTACAATACTCCTGCAAGATTCAAATTTATGTCATCAGAAAAAAGACATCAAATTCAACTTAGACAACTTTTTTATAGGTTTTCATTATCAAGACCCGATATTTCTTTCGAGTTAATAGAGGATGAAAAACAATTTAAAAAAACTTCGGGTTCAAAAAATGTTAAGGTTGTAATGGATGAGTTGTTTGGCCAAAAATATTCTGAAAGAATTGATAGTACTAAAATTGAAATTCAAAATTCAGTGATAAATATTTTTTACCTCCCTCCTTTAATTAATGTATCAAATAAGAACTATATATTTACTTTTATTAATAATAGAATCTCTAATAATTTTATTTTAACTGAGGCAATTATCGAAGCATATGAAAATCTTATGATGATAAAAAGATATCCAATATGTATATGCTACATTGAAGTCGATCCCACTAGAGTTGATGCAAATATTCATCCTCAAAAATTAAAAGTTAAAATAACAAATGAACAAATTATAAAGTATTATATAACTAATAAATTGAAAGAGAAATTAACTAAAAGAAACCAAAAACTACATACATATAAAAGTGAAAGTAGTGAAAATTATACACCTCAAAACCTAGATTTAAATTCATATTTTAAAAAAGAAGAACTCGAAGAAAAAGAAATTAGTCAAAAATTGCCAAATTTGGATTACTTGAATTTACTTTCCGGAACGTATGGACTTTTTCAAGGCCCTCATGGATTGGTTTTGCTTGATATTCATGCTGCTCAGGAAAGAATTAGATATGAATACTATATAAATAAATTTAAAAAAGATTTTAATGTTATAACTAAAAGAATTGTTCCATTTGAGCTATCACTAGATCCAAATGTTTTATCAGAATTAGATAAACACAAAGAAACATTTAAATTTTATGGATTTGAGTTTGATAATTTTGGAGTAATTAGTCATCCAAAAGCAATTCGTGAACAAGATCTAGACTATGC
>JAAZUY010000057.1 GCA_018623895.1 bacterium
ATTAACTCCACTTATTCTCGATGCTTGACCAACAGTTTCAGGCTTTATTTTGTTTAATTTTTCAATTGCTTCTGAAGACATATTTTTGATTTTTGAAAAATCGAATATCTTAGGAATAATTTTATTTTCTAACCTAAGCATCTTATTTGCCTCTTTTATAGATTTATTTATGTATCCGTTGTATTTTGAATCAACTTCAATCAAGTCGATTATTTCTTTTTCCACATCTAAATTAAATAAATTAATCAGGTGCTTAGCACTTATTTCTGGCCTTTTTAGAATGTCATAATATGATGTTTTATCTTTAATAGGTTTAGTATTAATAATATTAAGTAAATCATTTGTTTTTTTATTTGGATATAAATGATTTGTTTTCAATATATTCGTAGTATTGACCAACTTTTCTTTCTTAATTAAAAATTTACCGTATTTTTTCTTATCTAATAACCCTATATTGTACCCTATTTCTGAGAGTCTACTATCTGCATTATCATGCCTTAGTAGAAGTCTAAACTCTGCCCTTGATGTTAATAATCGGTAGGGTTCACTTGTTCCCTTTGTAACAAGATCATCAATTAGTACCCCTATATATGCTTGATGTCGTCCAAGTATGAGTGGTTCTTTTTTTTCTAAAACTAATGATGCATTTATTCCAGCAATTAAACCCTGGGATGCGGCCTCTTCATAACCAGAAGTGCCATTGATTTGTCCTGCGAAAAATAAATTCTTAATTTTTTTCGATTCTAAAGATTTTTTTAACTGAATTGGATTAATTGCATCGTATTCTATTGCATAAGCATACTTTGATATGACTGAATTTTCTAGACCAGGTATAGAATGAACAATTTTTTCCTGAATTTTTTCAGGAAATGATGTAGATAATCCTTGAATATACATTTCATTTAAACTCAAGCTTTCAGGTTCTATGAAAACTTGATGTATATCCTTATTTTCAAATCTTACAACTTTGTCCTCAATAGAAGGGCAATATCTAGGTCCAGTTGAGTTTATTTTTCCTGAATACATTGGAGACTCAAAAATATTTTTAAGAATAATTTCTTTTGTCTTTGGCGTTGTGTGTGTTAAATAACACGGTTCTTGTGTCTTATTATTATATTTATTTAAAAAACTAAATGTATGTTTAATGTCATCGCCGAATTGTTTTTCAAGTATTTCAAAATTGATAGAATCTTTTATTATTCTTGGTGGTGTTCCGGTCTTTAGCCTAATTAATTCAAATCCTAATTCCTTAAGCTGTTTACTTAAACCAAACGTGGTTGGTTCTCCAATAGGTCCCGATGTTGTCTTTTTTTTACCCATTAAGATCTTGCTACTTAAGTATGTTCCAGTTGTAAGTATTACAGTTTTCGATTTAAATTTATTCCCTCTTTTTGTTATAATCCCCTCTACTGAACCATTTTCCACAATAAGATTATCGACTAAATCTTCAATTAAAGTTAGATTATTTGTTGATTTCAATAATTTTAATATATATTTTGGATATTCCAACTTATCAATCTGTGCCCTAAGTGCTCTAACAGCTGGACCTTTTGATGAATTAAGCATTTTTATTTGAATCTGATTATAATCCGCTGCTATACCCATAATTCCACCTAAAGCGTCGATTTCTCTTACGACAATACCTTTTGCAGAACCTCCAATCGAAGGATTACAGGGTAAAGATGAAACTTTATCTAAGTTACCAGTAATCAAAGCAACTTTTTTCCCCATTTTTGACATTGATACTGCAGCTTCTACACCTGAGTGACCTCCACCTACAATAATCCCATCAAAAATCATCTTTATTACCTTTTAAAAACATTTCTACAACATTATTTGTATTAAAGCCATATTTTTCTAATACCATGTTGCCATCGCCGCTTTCGCCAAATTTTTTAACACCGATTACATTTCTTGTATATTTATACCAAGATAAAGGATGAGCAGCTTCAATAGCTAACATTTTGGTTCTATCAGGTAAAATTTTCTTTTTATACTCGATGTCTTGACTTTCAAAAACTTCCATACTTAAAAAACTTACAACTCGCACATCAATATTTAATTTAAAAAGCTGTTTTTGTGCTTCAATAGCTAATCCTACTTCACTTCCGGATGCTAACAAAATACCATTTAATTGGTTTTTTTCATTTGAAATAATATATGCACCCTTTTGTGAACCGTATCTATCTCCTGTTGAAGGTTTAAGATTCTGTCTTGAGAGAATTATAAGACTAGGTTTGTCTTTACTCAACAGGGCCATTTCATATGATGCAGCAACTTCCACAGCGTTACCTGGTCTAAAAACCAATAAATTAGGAATACTCCTCAATCCCACAATCTGCTCAACAGGTTGATGTGTTGGACCGTCCTCTCCAACAGCAATTGAATCATGCGTCATAATAAATATAGTAGGAAGTTTCATTATTGCAGCAAGTCTAATTGCCGGCTTCATATAATCAGTAAATACAAAAAAGCCAGAGCAAAAAGCTCTCAAATTGCCGTGTAGATTTATTCCATTTGTGATACTACCCATAGCATGTTCTCTCACACCAAAATTGATATTTCTACCAAGTCTATTTTTATAAGAAAAATCACCATCTAAACCCATTACTTTTGTAGAACTTGATAAATCTGCAGATCCACCGATTAAGTTGGGATACAATTTAGATGCAATTGAAAGAATTTTTCCACCAGAAACTCTAGTGGCTTCATTTGAAGATTTTAGATTATATATTTCATTAACAAAAATATCAAATGCTTTTTTGTTTTTCATAGAGCCGTATTCCATGAAACTTAAATGTTTGTTTGGAAAAGATTCTTTAAAATTCTCTAATTCTCCCTTCCATTTTGCATATTCAACACTACCTCTATCAATTACATTTATTTTAAAATCTTCATATACACTTTTTGGAATATGGAAAGGTTTAAAATTCCATTCCAATTTAGATTCCAAATCGGATATTTCTTTTTCATGAAGCGGTTTCCCGTGAACTTCTGAAGTTCCAGACAAAGAAGTCCCGAATCCTATTGTTGTCTTAAACTCAATAAATGTTGGTTTATTAGTGGATTTTTTTGCCTTATTTATTGCTTCATCGATTTTTGATGGATTCATTCCATCCTTGACTAGAATATAATTAAATCCCATGGCTTCCATTTTCATTTTTGTATTTTCTGAAAAAGATGATGATACTTTTCCATCAAGCTGTATATCATTCGAATCAAATAAAACAATGAGTTTATTTAATTTAAGGTGGCCGGCTAAACTTAGAGCTTCATATGAAATGCCTTCTTGTAGATCTCCGTCTCCACAAAAAACATAAGTGTTATGATTAATGATTTTTGAGTCATCTTGATTAAACTTTTCACTAAGGTGTTCTTCTGCAATCGCTAGACCTACGGCATTAGCAATACCTTGCCCTAACGGTCCAGATGTTGTCTCTATTCCATCCTCTAAAGATCTTTCAGGATGTCCAGGAGTTTTACTAAAGTTTCTAAACATCTCTAAATCAGATATTGAAATGTTATATCCTGACAAATGATTTATGGAATAAAGCATTGCTGAGCCATGCCCGGCAGACATTATAAATCTATCTCTATTTATCCAATCAGGTTGTAATGGATAAATTTTAAGATGCTTAGTGTATAAAGTATATATAATAGGTGAAGCGCCTAATACAATACCTGGATGACCACTATTAGCTTTTTTGATGGAATGTACCCCAAGCATCATTAGAGCTTTTATTGATATATTTAACATACATA
>JAAZUY010000011.1 GCA_018623895.1 bacterium
CTGTTGCAAATCCTCTTATCAAAACAGTTATGAGAGCTATACCAAGTCCATAAAAAACTTTTGATATGTTCCCCATTGGTGTTGTTGATTCATCAGTTGCTACAAAAAATGCTACAAATAACAATTGTCCTTGTAATAATCCTAAAAATGGATCACTTAATTGATCGGGATAAAATAGTCCAAAAACGAAAGTAAATAAAGTAGTAAAAAAGATTATTGAAAGCGGTACAAGATAATTTATTGATTTTAAAAGAATCATTGTAAATCCTAGTACTAAAACTAATATCAATAGTGTAGACCCCGTTGGTCCCGAATATACACCTAGTAAATGATTCATTATTTCTGTAAAAGAAAATTCAATTGAAGGATTCACTAATTTAAAAGATTCTAGAATACTTCCATCAGAAGCATTTATAAATGAGTTGTTATAAACATTTGGAAATGTAACTTTTGTAAATATATATGCTGCAGACGAAGGAATAAAAATGTATTTCCCATAACCACCAAAAATCATTTTTCCAAAAAAAACACCAAAAAAAGTACCAATTAATATGACTTCTAATGTTATTCCAGGCGGCATTAGAAGAACAAATACTAACGGTGTAATTAGAGATTCTGATTTTAAAACATATTTTCTTTTTCTTATCTTTGTAAATAAAAATTCAATTAAAATTGCAAATATAATTGAACTAATCGCTAATATAAGAATATTCAATCCATAAATACTTATACCCGACAATAATATAAGAACTAAAAATATAACTTTAATGTTCAACCTCTTAATATCTAAGTTTGTTTTTTGTTGTTTTATTTCTTTATTCACAGCAACCCTTTCACAATAGCAAGATAAATACATTTTCTCTCTATTTTTTTTACTGGATTATTATATCATATAGAAAAAAAGATGTCTCGTAAAGTTATAATTTATATTTTATGAGACTATCAAAAATTCTTAAGTTCTTTAATTGTTCTTTTTATTTCTTTCCGTTAGAAATATAAAAATAAAACCAAATAAAAATAAAAACAGACTTATTATATTTAAATCTACGAGTGGAATAAAAGACAATATAACAGTAACTGACCCAAACATTAAACCCAAAATAGCGACATTTAACTTCTGAATATAGTTCATGATTGCATATTTAATTATTTTAATACAAATCAAAAAACCTACAAATCCACCTAACATAAACATAATCAATATTATCCAATCGTTCGAAACTAATGCCTCTATTATAGTAGTATAAGTTCCGATAAAAACTAGTATCATAGAACCACTTAAGCCAGGAATAATTGCGGAAAAACTTCCTAAAAACCCAGAGGTAATAATAGTAATTGCTTTTACTATAAAATTATCAGCATTTGCTAAATAAAATTTTTCAAGAGATAGGAAATTTATCACTAAAACTAAGCTGTAAAAGAATATAAAGATTAGTGTCAAAGAAAAAAAAGAATTTTTTTTAAGTTCCTTTTTTATAATTTTTTTAGAAATCATGTGAATTGTTCCAGTAATCAAACCAACAAAGAAAATGTTAAGTTGTGATGGATATTTATCATATACTTGATCGATAAAATCTGCGATAAAAATAAACGAAATTACTACACCTGTAGAAATAAACAACACATAGAAAAAGGATTTAAAAAAATGTTCTTTCCTTAAATAAATTACAGTGTTAAGATTTTCTATTAAATCGTTATATATTCCTAGTAGAATTGCTACTGTTCCAGAAGATAATCCAGGAGTTATCGCACTTGCTCCAATTAAAAAACCTTTAATAACTAATTTTATGTTTCTATATAAGTTTGTCATCAATTCAATTATACAAAAAAGTGTATTGAGAGTCTAATTTTAATCTATATTTTTAACTTATTTCTTTCATGTTGTCTTAAGTCAAAAAAAAGTGTATAATGCAAATGCTAAAGTTTGCTATTTTTTTTTTGATAAAATGGTAAAATATATATATAAATTCATTAAACATATAGGATACTCTATGTCAATAAAGTTAGATTTCACAAATGTGCCTACTAGCTTTGTAGGTCCAATATATTTTAAAGAAATGAACAATTTAAACGAAAAAATTACTTCAATTGAGTCAGAAGTTCCATTAGCAACCTACGAAACGACTCTTTTTCACTCTGTTCAAAGAGGGGCGAGACTTACAAGATTAGCAAAAACATTAAAAACATCCATAATTTCAAATGGTATGACTAGGTCAGTTTTATTTCAATCTGAAAATACATCCGAACTTTTAAAATTAGGAAAATTTTTAAAAGAGAATATTTCTTTCTTTCAAAAAAATATTGTATCAAAAAATAGTAGATATACAATTTTAATCGATATAAATTTTAAAATCGTTTCAAATTTAATTTACATAAGATTTAAATTTACTACTGGAGAGGCTTCCGGTCACAATATGTCTACCTTTGCAAGCGATCAAATTTCATCTTATATTTTGAAAAAATTTAAACATCTAAAATATATTAGTGTCTCAGGAAATTATTGTACAGATAAAAAAGTGAGTGCGGTTAATAGTATTTTAGGTAGAGGAAAAGAACTCTTAGCTGAAATTTTCTTGTCTCGTGAATTAGTAAAAAGAATATTAAGAACTACCCCAGAAAAATTAGTAGAATTAAACATTAAAAAAAATTTGATTGGTTCAATAATTTCTGGAAGTACAATGAGTGCAAATGCTCATTATGCAAACATGCTTTTGGCTTTTTACATTGCAACTGGACAAGATGGTGCTAACATCGTAGAAGGTTCACAAGGAATAACACATTGTGAAGTAATAAATGATGAACTGTACTTTTCTGTTAATATTCCTAATGTAATCGTAGGTACTATAGGTCACGGAAAAGAAGGGTCTTCTGCATATGATACTTTAAAAAAAATAAACTGTTTGGGAAACGGATCTTCCGAAAAATTAGCTCACTTAGCAGCTGCGACTGTTTTATGTGGAGAACTTTCATTATTAGCTGCATTAACAAACCAAAATGAACTTACAACAAGTCATAAAAGAATTGAAAGGATTAACAAATGAACGTTGGCATCGATTTAATTAATTTTTATATCCCAAAATATTACCTAAATATGAATGAATTAGCAAAATTACGTGGTATAGACGAAAATAAATATTCAAAAGGTATCGGTCAAAATAAAATGTCAATCATTTCACCACTCGAAGACATTGTAACCATGGCTGCTGAAGCATCTTATGATATAGTAAAAGAAAACAAAAAATATATTGATACTATTTTATTTGCTACTGAATCATCAATTGATTTTTCTAAAGCTGCTGGAAACTATCTACATAAGATACTTGGTTTGTCTCCATCAGTGAGAATTTTAGAATTTAAACAAGCATGTTATGCTGCAACCGGTGCTCTTCAATTGGCTGCAGATTATGTTCGTTCTAATCCTAATAAGAAGGTCTTAGTTGTATCAAGTGATGTTGCTTGGTATGGATTTGAGAATGCTGGAGAATCTACTCAAGGTGCCGGAGCAATTGCAATGCTTGTCTCTAAAGACCCAAAAATAGCAATAGTTAATAAGGGGGAATTTGTGACTGATGAAATTTCTGATTTCTATAGACCTTCATACCAAGAAGTTCCAACAGTAGATGGAAAATTATCAATAAAAAGTTACATTAAAATGCTAAAATTACTTGATCCACAAGAAAAATACATTTTTACATGCTTCCATATGCCTTTTGCAAAAATGGCAGATAAAGCAAATGCAACATTAAAATATCCAATATCTGATGAACACTTAAGAATTGCAAAATATTTTACCAGTGAAGTAGGAAACATCTATAACGGTTCTTTGTTTTTAAGTCTAATTTCCGTTTTAACTTTATCTAAAATTGATTTAAGTAATCAATCTATTGGCATGTTTTCATATGGTTCTGGTGCAATAGGCGAATTCTTTTCTTTAAAATTATCAAATCAATATGAAAAATATATCGATAAAGAACAATTTTTGAGAAAATTAAAAGATCGAATTGAGTTAACTTCAGAAGAATATATTAATTTCATGAAAAACTATCAAATTAAGGAAACCACACATAAACTTATCAATTATAATAAATCTCTTGAGGTAAATAGATTCATTATTGACTCAATTAAAAGTGGACAACGAACATATAAAAAAATAGCCTAATGGCTATTTTTTCTTTGATTTATGAAATTAAGTAATTTCTGATTAAAAATAAGTTTTTTTGATTTAAGCTCTTCTATCGACTTTGCGTTTAATACTGCCATAATATTTTTCACATCTTCAATAAGATTTTTAGCTTTTTTTATTGCCTCTTCTAAAGAATTCTCTTCTACTAGTTTCAAGAAATAACCCGACATTCCAACCAATTTAGCTCCTAATGCAAGTGCCTTTACTATATCATAAGCGTCTCTAATGCCTCCGCTTGCAAATATATTTAATTGCTTTTTATTTATATTTTTCAAATCTAATAAGGATTCAACTGTTGAAAAACCATGATTTTCAAATGACTCTAACCTTGTCTCTCTTCTGTGATTTTCAATTTTTATAAAGTTAGTGCCACCTTTTCCAGAAATATCAATATTTCTCACACCCAAATCATACAACATTGAGACAGATTCTTTAGACATTCCGAATCCAACTTCTTTTACTATAACTGGAATCTTTATTTTAGAAGTTATTTCTTTTATTTTTTCTTTACTAAAAGAAAAAAACCTATCTCCCTCTGGCATTATAATTTCTTGGGCGGCATTTAAATGAATTTGGATTGCGTCTGCTTTTAATATATCAATTGCTTTTAAAACATTATTAAAATTTTTCGTAATCCCAATATTCGCGAAAATCAATCCATCTCGATTAATTTCTCTTACAATAGAAAAACTGTTTTTCCATTTTTCGTTTTTTATAGCTGCTGAAATAGATCCAGTAGCAATAGGAAAACCACAAGCTTTAGATAATTTAGCAAGTTTTTTGTTAACCTCTAAACTTTTTAAAGATCCCCCTGACATGGCATTAATATAAATTGGACTTAACAATTTCCTATCAAAAAAATTTACAGAAATATCAACGCTACTACAATCGGTATAACAAAGAGACTCTGGGACAAATCTTACGTGATCAAAATCATTATTTATAAATTTTTGATTTAATGCTAAACTTATGTGATCATCTTTTCTATTACTCAATTTTCTATACCTCTAATTAACCCATCAATATTTTTGTACTTATTGTTTATTTCAATCATAAATTTATTGAACTTTTCATTTTTTTCTTTGATAAAAAATATATTGTCTCCGCCGCCAGCACCTGAAACTTTTCCAACAATATTATATTTCTCTCCTATCGTAAAAATTTCATTCATTTCTTTTGTTATTATCTTTTTATCCATAAATTGGTCCATTTTAATTTGAACATGATAACAATATAAAATTATATTTTTTATTTCTCTTATGTTTTTTTCCTCTAATGCTACTTTAAATATTTTAACATATTTATCTATTAGTCTAATAAACTTTTTTCTTGTCTCAGTTGAAACCTTTTTTTTATACAATTGAACCAATTTTTCTGTATGCCCAGCTCGACCAGTATTTATTACAAAAATCGGGAATTTAGTTTCTAAAGGTTTAATTATTAATCCTTTCCATCGCTTTTCTAATGAATCTTTTAAAAACTTTTTTTCAGTGAGCTTATCTGGTTTTCTGTATAAAATTGGACGATTAAAACAACTGCATGCAATATCCCCAAATGAACTATATTCAAATTTGTTTTTTAATGCTAAAACAGATAATTTATAAGTTTCATGGGGTGAAAGAAAAACCTTATGGTATTGCAACACTGATTGAATTACTCCAACTAAAAATGCACCAGAGGTACCTAGACCAAGTTTTACTTTCCCTACATCTAAATCACTATCAACTGAAATTTTGTTTGGTATTAATTTTATATTTTGTTGCTTTAAAAAATCGTAAGCTATTTTAAGGCCTTTACCCCATGTTTCATTCGTATCAAGGTTTTTTGGATTATATATAATATCAGAGTTCCATTGATTACTTAAAATAATAAAGCTCTTATCTGAGACGACTTCAAAATTTATTGTTTTTTTAGTTGGCAAAATAATTGATTTAGATCCCTCAACTGATGTATATTCCCCTACAATAAATAGTTTACCTGGAATTCTAAGATTCACTTTCATAAATAATCTTTGCTCCTTCAGTATCTATATTAGACCACAAAACGTTATAACCTTTTGAAATTAATAATTCACTTATTGTGTTTATATTTTTTTCTTTTGTTATTATTTTTACATTTGGACCTGCATCCATAGTTACAAATGCTTCAAAAATACCCTTTTTTCTTGAATTTTGAATCAATCGAATCAATTCATAAGATTTACTGGTTAAATATTGGATTTTTGGATTTGATAGCTCACATACTTTATGCATTAATAAAGCATTTTTTTCGAATAGTTCTCCTAGACTACTGAAGTCTTTTTTATTCTTGTAAAACTCAAATAATTCTGCATCAATAAAGCTTTGATTTATCCAATCATTATATATTTTGGATGTTTTAACACTTGTGGCCATAGCTTTTGTTGATCCTATTTGCTTTTTTTTGTCTGAGATTATTGATATTCCAACTCTAATATCATTGAATGGCCAAGTTAATTTACTTAATGACCCATCTGAATTCCATTTTACGCACCCCGGTAAAAGACTTCTTATAGCAGAGCCTGATCCTTTTCTTGTAATCGTAGCTAATTTTTCTAAATTAAATTTTTTTTCAAAGAACCTGTTTGCAGTTATAGCCAATGCCGCAAACCCACTAGCAGATGAAGCAAGCCCAGCAGCTGTTGGACCTGTATTTTTAGACTCAACTTTTACACCATTTAGATCATCGCTGAAATAATTTAAAAATTTTTTTATTTTTTGACTTTCCTCAAAATTTTCTTTTCCATTTAAAAAAAATTCAAATTTGTCATTTTTAGTCTTTGTTATGGTTGTTTCTGATTCAAATACATCAAGACTAAGAGAAATTGATGGCTGAAAGGGTATAACTTCTATTTCATCCTTTTTCCCCCAATATTTAATTAATGCAATATTTATTGGTGCTCTACCTATGACTTTACTTTTCATTTATTATTGTAAAACCTCTCTGAATTGAATTTTAAATCCTTCTTTTAAAAATTTTTTACTTATTAATGATGATGTTCTTTCATTACATAAAACGATAATACATCCTCCTAATCCGCTTCCCGTTAATTTAGCACCAAAAGCACCCTGTTGAATGGCTATCCTAACCATATTATCTAAGATATTATTAGATACACCAAGTTTTTTAAGAAGTGTATGTCCTTTTGTCATTAGATTTCCTATTTTTTCTAAATCACCGTTTTTTATTGCTTCTAGAGCTAAATCAGAATTATTCGATATTTTCATAATTATATTTTTAACATTGCTACTGTTCTCTTTTATTAAATTTACAGCATTTTTTGTAGATTTTTTCATGTTTGAAAAAATTGCTAGAAAAACTCCTTTAAAATTAAAGTCTAAAGAGCGATATTTGCCTTTTTTAAAAAAAATTGGTTTATCAGATGTACAAATTCTAGCGTCTACTCCTGATGCTTTACCGTGAGCAATAGATTCTGAATAATCAATCCACATTAGTAATTCTTTTTTTTCTAATTCTTTTTTATTATATTTAAAGATTTCTTCTGTTATTGCTTTAGCTAGAGCTGCTGAAGATCCTAATCCTGAACCCAAAGGGATATTAGTCTTAATATTTAAAACAGAATTATCCATTTTAAATTTTTCTTTCAATTTTAAATATAGACTTTTTATTGGATTAAGTACATCATCAATATTTTCAATCCTACCTGAATAGAATGAGCTCTCAATATAGTCATAGTTATTTTTTGATATCTTGACTTCAACGTATGTTTTTTTTAATCTTAAGCCAATTGCGCCACCGCCGTAAAGAACTGAGTGTTCACCAAAAAGAATAATTTTACCATTTGCTTTAGACATATAAACCTCTATTCTATTATAGCAAACTAATCTATTTAAAATACTATTTATATTAGAAAATAAAATCATCAAAAGATGAAGTTGCCCATTTCAAGGGTCTTTTGATATAATATAATTATGAAGAATATCATTAATGATGCACTAAAAAAATATGTTTTATCAATTAATAATCCCTCATTAAGGGATGCCATAAAATATTCACTACTTGCTGGCGGAAAAAGAATAAGACCTATACTTTTTTTAGAAGTTATAAAGAGCTACGGATTAAATCCCCTTGACTATGTTGATATTGCGATCAGCTTAGAGCTCATACACACATATTCTTTAATTCATGACGATTTACCTTCAATGGACAACGACTCAATAAGACGTGGAAAACCAACATTACATATTGCATATGGTGAATCCACTGCAATTTTAGCTGGTGATGCTCTTTTAACGGATTCATTTAGACTGATTTCAAGTTCATTGATTTTAGACTCAAATATTAAGACAAAGCTTATTGAAGTTTTATCTGAAAAGACCGGTTCAAATGGTATGATAATGGGGCAAATGTTAGACCTCGCTTCTGAAGGAGTAGAGCTTCCTTTGTTTGATCTAGATCAAATGTACGAAAAAAAGACCTCAAACTTGATTGTTGCATCTCTTGTAATGGGTGCAATTGTTTCTGATGAAAAAAACACTCAACTTTGGTCAAATTTGGGATTTATCCTTGGTTTACTCTTCCAAATTCAAGATGATGTTTTAGAAGAAACCCTTTCCGTCGATATAATTGGAAAAACGAAATCAGATACAATTAGAAAAAAACCTACATACGTTTCAATATTAGGTTTGAATGAAACAAAAATGCATATTTTAAAATTAGAAAACGAAATAACGAAAATCATTAATAAACTTAAGCTTTTTGATTCGTCTTTATATCAATTAATCTTAAAGATTATTAATCGATCTAATTAAAAACAATTATAATTTATCTTATCTTAAGAGAGGTTTTATATGATTATCGATCCAAAAAAAATTCACCCTAGATCGTTTTACTCTTTTTTTACTGGATCATTGTCTCCAAGGCCTATCGCATGGATAACAACAAAAAATGATGATAATTCAATAAATCTTGCACCTTATAGTTTTTTTAGTGGAATAAATACAAGACCGCCAATTATCATGGTTAGTATTGGAAACTATTCTGGTGTAAAAAAACACACAAGTCAAAATATCATAAGAAATAGAGAATGTGTAATTAATATTGTCGATAAAAATTATCTTGAAAAGTTAAATTTAACGGGTAAAAAATTCGATAAAAATGTAAGTGAATTAGCTCATGTTAATTTGAAAACAAAAAAATCTGAAAAAGTCTCAGTACCCTCTGTATCTGGTGTTCTTGCAAGCTTTGAATGTGTTCTTTTTGAACATCATAAATTACCATCCAATGATGTTTTCTACTTAGAGGTAATTAGTCTTTTCGTAGATGACAAATTTATATTAAATGGGCAGATTAATACAAAACTTTTTAAGCCGTTAGCAAGATTTATGGGAAACACTTATGCTTATGATTACAAAATTATAAAAACTAAAAATCCAAATAAATAACTTATTCGAAAGAAATTCTAATTAAAAAATCATAATAATCTTCATAATTTATTGTTTCACCATTCCTATAATATATACTTGAAAATGTTTCATAAAATATAAACCTAAGTGAACTATTTAGCTCAATATAGTCAATGTTTCCTGTAATTCCAAAAAATTCAGTTAATGAACTAAACATATATGCCATTGTAAAATCTGAATGTGTTGTCTCTTTTATTTGATATAACCTGGTTTTATCATTGTTGAGAAAATTATATAAATACTCATTGTTCGTATGGTTTTCCCACTCTTCACTTCTCAAAAGAAGAATTGGAAGATGAGATACTTTTTCATATATATTTTCTTCTAGTGGTTCTACCCATGCGTCTAAACCAATTACAGACTTTATTCTATTGTCTATTGAAGAGGCATAAATTGCACCACCTCCACCAGTTGAATGTCCTATCAAAGATATTTTATCAAAATCAATGTGGTTCATATATATATCACTGTTTTCGAAGTAATCTATAGTTGAAATGACATCATTTCCGTAAGTTTTTACAACTGTGTTTGCATTATCTAAAAATCTTTCCCTAGAGAGGTTATACGGCAACGCATTTTCACTTTTAAATTCAACATCTTCTTCAGAGAAAACAGTCGCAACAGAACCAAAAGTATGATCTATTGATGCGACAATAAAACCTTTGCTAGCTAAATCTTCCGCAAAATTTGTATGAAGATTCATAAATCCTCCCCATCCATGTGAAATGATAACCAAAGGTAATTTATCTTCACTTTTTAATATTTCACCACCGAAGTATGAATTTGAATCAATCATATTTGTATGATCTAAGATAAACTCTGGAATTCCCCAATCTTTAGCTAATGCTTCAGTTACTATGTTTCCTCCTTGAATCCATTTAGTTTTTTGAAGTGTACCTTGGAATTTATTTAAAGGAAACCACATTTGAACTCTAAAACGTCTAAAATCGCCTTCTTTTTCGGTAAATATTTCATCTCTATTTTGATCTGTTATAGTAATCAAGTTTGTTCCAACATAAAATTCACCTGTTGGAATTTGTACTTTTACTACAGGGAACGAGTAAAACAATAGAATAGATACTACATAAATTGATGTTAAAACAATGTTAAAAACTTTTTTAGTTGTCTTGCTTATAACTAATTTTGAAAAATTATCTAAATAAAAAAGAACAAAGGAAATTACAAAAAAGATATAAATTGAGTATTGGTGCCAAATAAATAAATTTTGTAAAGAATAAAAAACAACAACAAAGAATATTATTGTCATAAAAAACCTATACTTCTTCCATCCCCATTTTGGACTTGACCAAAGTAAAATTAAAGAAAAAAGACCTGCTAAATAAAAAGTTGTTGTAATTGTGCTATTCATAATACTTCCCTTCTATAAAGAAAATCAAATTTCTTTATAATAATCAAATATAGAGTTTGAATTTGTTTTTTTAAAACCAATTTTTTTTAAATAAGTAGCATGTTTTTTATTAAATGCTTTAGAAATAAGTTTTTTTACGTTTGAAGCCTTAAAATAATCAACTTGTGATTGAAATAAGTACATACCTGATTTAAAATCTCTGTATCTTGGTATTACATAGTCGACTTTAATATTGTAAACGTATTCTTCAACTTTTTCACAAATGAATACACCTGCTGGATTCATATCTCTTAAAATCAAAAATTTTATTTCAGCTTTTTTTAACTTATCTATTTCTACATTAAAAAAATTATTAATATCTTTTATATGAAATCTCAAAAATGCATTTAAAAAGTCATCTTCTTTTGTAATTGGAAGAATTCTCATATACTCTTTTTTATTGTAAATTATAAATAAATAATATAAATTTATAAATGAAATTCCTAAATTCATAATACCAGTTGGTAAACTACCTATAGCAAAACCATAAAAGCAAAACATCAAAGATCCTAATAAATTGATTAATCTAAGTTTAATAATAGAATTCATTAATAATGAGACAAATATTATTATTGAACCAATATACCCTATCCATTCTAAAATATTACTCATAGAGACCTCTATTTATTATATCATTCTAATATCTTTTTGTCTTAAATCTGATTATTTAAAAAGCCAGTGCTAACACTGACTTGTTAAATTTTTTTGGTGACCCGTACGGGACTCGAACCCGTGAATGTATGCGTGAAAGGCATATGTGTTAACCGCTTCACCAACGGGCCACATGGCGGAGTAGGAGGGATTTGAACCCTCGCACCAGTTTACTGATCTAACGGTTTAGCAAACCGTCCTCTTAACCACTTGAGTACTACTCCAATTAACTACTCTAGAATATCTCATTACATTTTTTGTGTCAACAAGAATATTCTATTATTTAGTTAAACTTACTGAATTAATTCTAAACTCTTGATGATGTTATCTATATCATACCAAATATGATCATCAAAAAATTGTAAACCATCATCTGTCTCGAAACCTTCAACGTAAAAAGTTATCAGCCCTTGATTACTATTGATTTCTGGATTAAAAAGAGGATTATTTGAAAATACGGGGTTATCGTAGAGAGAGGCATTCGCTAAAGAATCTAAATCAAGAACTAGAAACGCTTCTTCATTTAAGGTGCTAAAATTTTCATCTATATAATCCATTAATCTTAAATTCATGTC
>JAAZUY010000058.1 GCA_018623895.1 bacterium
CATGAATCCAGATATTCTTAAGAAATTAAAAGAAATGCAAAAAAAAATGGTCGAAGCTCAAGAGATTTTGTCAGCAAAAGAGTTTTTCGGTAAACACAAAGGTGTAACAATAGTTATGCAAGGCACAAGACAGATGATAGACCTTGACTTTAATTTACAAGACCTTGATGACATCGATGACTTGAAAAGTTCAATTGTTTTTGCAACCAACGAAGCATTAAAAAAGATTGAGGATGAAACTAAAGAAAAGATGGGCGTTTTTTCTATAGGTCTAGAAGGTTTAGAAATATAATGTATCCGAAGAGTTTATTAAAGCTTATTGAGATTCTACAAAGTCTTCCAGGGGTTGGAGAAAAAACAGCTGAAAGATTTGCTCTTTATATCACGCTAAAAATGAGTAAAGAAAGTTTAACGGAGTTTTCTTCAATTTTAATTGATGTTTCAAGAGATATTAAAAAATGCAAAGAATGTTATATGATCACCGATCATGAAACATGTTCAATATGTCAGAATTCTGAGAGAGAGAACATTTTGATGGTAGTTTCGGATGCAAAAGATGTAATATCTCTTGAAAAAATGAAGAATTATAAAGGATATTATCACGTTTTGGACGGGCTTATTAATTTTTCATTAGGTATTTCTGAAGAAGATATTAACGTTGAGGGTCTAAAAAGAAGAATATCAAAATATAATGAAATGATTATTGCAACAAACAGTACTGTTGAAGGGGAATTAACAGCCCAGTATTTAAAAAAAGTTTTTGAAAAGTTGCCGATTAAGATTACAAGACTAGCCTATGGATTACCAGCAGGCACAGACTTTAAATATGCAGACTCTCAAACACTGTTAAATGCTGTTTTAAATAGAAAGAAATTTTAGGAGAAACTTATGGAATCGATTATTCAATTAATAGGTAACCTTATAGGAGACTTTAACGAATGGCTTAAAAGTATAATTGCTTTTGATGATAATTTTTATAATATATATAATACTTACATCGTTCCGTTACCAGAATTACTAAAAATATTGGGTGCAGCACTAATTGCAGTTTTTAGTTTTACAGGATTAATTGTTTTTTTAAAGAAAATGATTAAGGTCATTTTCGTTATTGCTGTAGTATTGATAATTGTTTTAGCTTTGTCATAAAAATGCTTGCAAAAGCTAGTTCTATAAGGTACAATTAATACGTTTTTAGGAGGAAGTAATGAGTAAAACAAAAACAAATTTATCAATGGTTGACTTGGTAGAGAGCTATTTAATAGAAAAAAAAGAACTAACAATTGATGAAATTATTAGTTATGTTTTTGAGTCCAAAAAACTAGATAAAACGAATATTGACTTGGTAACAAACTTTTACATGGACTTGACTACAAGCGGTAAATTTGTCTACTGCGGACAAGATAAATGGGCTTTGAAAAAAAATAATTTAGATTTTTGGGATAAAGATGGACATGCTTTTACCGATTACGAAGAAGAGCCAGAATTAGACGTTGAAGATGATTTAGATTTCACCGAATTCAATCTTGAAGATATTGAATTACCTTCAGAAAAAGAAAGTCAAGAAGAAGAAAGTCAAGAAGAAGAAAAAGAACCTATTGAAACCCCTTTATCTCAAGAAATGATGGAAAAAGAAAATAGAATTCTTAGAGAAGAAAAAATCGCTGAAGAAGAAGAAAAAGAATACATTGAAGCAGAAGTCTCAATGAAAACAACAGATGAAGAAGATGATAGCGAAGCTTCTGATCAATACGACGAAGATGATTACAACGAAATTATGGATGATTACGAAGAATTGTATGAAGATTAAAAAGGTTAAGAAAATCTTAATTTTTAAGAAAAAAGGAGAATAATATGGCTGTTGTAAGTGCAAGAGAAATGCTACTAAAGGCACATAAAGAAGGATACGGGGTAGCACAAATTAATATAAATAATTTGGAGTGGATTAAGGCAACGTTAGAGGTAGTTGAAGAACTAAATGCACCTGTAATTTTAGGGGTATCCGAAGGAGCATCAAAATATATGGGTGGTTATAAAAATGTAATTGGAATGGTAAAAGAAGTACATGATTTCTTAAACATTACTGTTCCTGTTGCTGTTCATCTTGATCATGGCACTTATGAAGGGGCAAAAAAAGCACTTGAAGCAGGATATACATCCATCATGTTTGATGGGTCACATTATCCATTCGAAGAAAATTTAGAAAAGACAAAAGAAATAGTAAAGTTATGCCATAGTAAAGGAGTTTCTGTAGAAGCTGAAGTTGGATCAATTGGCGGAGAAGAAGATGGAGTAATAGGAGGCGGAGAAATAGCAGATCCTGAAGAGTGTAGAAGAATTTCAGAGACAGGTGTTGATATGTTTGCTGCAGGCATAGGAAATATCCATGGAATGTATCCAGAAAACTGGAAGGGATTAAATTTTGAAGTATTAAAAAAAGTACAAGATGTAACAGGAGGAGTTCCACTTGTTCTTCATGGTGGCTCTGGAATACCCAATGAAATGGTTAGAAAAGCGATAAGCTTAGGGGTTTCAAAAATCAATGTTAATACAGAGTGTCAACTTGCTTTTGCTAAAGCAACAAGAGAGTATATAGAAAAAGGATTAGATAAAAAAGGAAAAGGTTTTGATCCAAGGAAACTATTAAAACCAGGCTCTGAAGCAATTAAAGAGGTAATCAAAACAAAGTTCAAATTATTTGGTTCGACTGGAAAGGCATGATAAAAAGACTAATAAATAATGAAAAAATATATCATGAATTTGCTTCTTGGAAGTTAGAAAACGACCCATTTATAAAAAAATTAAAAAAAAGTTCTGAAAAATTCATTGATACATTCAATTATGTCTTAATGGTCTTAGATTATCTTTACAGTAAAATGGTTGATGAATTAAGTTTTAATGACGAAGAAATAAACATTTTCAAAACAGGGTTTTTATATGTAATTGAAAAAGTTGAATATCTAAAAAATATCCTTGATAATCAATTTAATGGGAACAAAGACTTTTTTTACAGTAGGGCAAAAGAAGTCAGTTTAATACTTTTAATAAAAGAATTTCAAAGTGAAATATCAAACAACGAAAAAAACCATAAAGAAAGTTTAGAAAAGTTAAAAAAATTCGAGAGAAAAATAATAAACATTATCGAACAAAATGCTGTGTTTTCAATAAAATTGTATCAAGAGTTCGACAATATTACATTTGAAATTTTTTCAAATGAAAAGGATAATCCAATCTTAATAAATGACATTTATTATGAAATAGCAGAACAATACGAGATTATATAAAACCATTTTAAATGGTTTTTTTATTCTTTGTTTTTTAAGTGAGGGAAAAGAATTACATCACGAATATTCGGTGTATTAGTAAAAAGCATTGCTAGTCGATCGATACCAATCCCCAAACCTCCAGTTGGAGGCATGCCATACTCTAAGGCTTCGATGTAATCAAAATCGATGTCTGATGTTTCTTCATTTCCAAGTTTTCTTTGTTCAATCTGAGATTCAAATCTATTTTTTTGTTCGATTGGATTATTTATTTCTGTAAAAGCGTTTGCGTACTCCTTGCCAGCTATAAAAAGTTCAAACCTTTCAGTAAATCTTGGATCATGATCACTTTTTTTTGCTAAAGGACTAATCTCAATAGGGTGTCCGTAAATAAAAGTA
>JAAZUY010000059.1 GCA_018623895.1 bacterium
GGTACCATTTTATTGAAATAATACTCAAAGTCATTCCTAACACTTTTATCTGCATTTTCATTAATTGTTAGTGATGCCGAAGTATGTTTCATAAATAAATTAAGTATTCCAATGCAAAAATCATTTATTTCTGGAACTTTTTTTTCAATTTCATCTGTAATTAAGTGAAATCCTCTACATTTATTTTCAATCACAATATTTTTTTCTATCCACATATCTAAATTATGTTTTTTTCTCTTTTTTTCTTGCTGCTGGGAAAAGAATATTATTTAGTATGAGTCTATAACCAGGAGAATTTCTATGCAAAGATAAGTCCGTTGGAGGATCACCAACAAAATGCTGATAATCTTCAGGGTCATGACCACCATAAAATGTATATGTTCCCTTTCCATAGTTACCGTGAATGTACTTAGCCTGGTCTGAGGCTGGGTCTTCACCCATAATAATCACATGGTTTTTTATCATGTTTTTATTAAAACCAGTTGTTTGCCCCATGAACCCTTTAACCACTGGAACGTGGTTTTGTGTTAACATAGTTGGTACAGGGTCATATTTTGCAGAAAATTCAAATAAAGAGAAATAATCTGCTTCAGCACCTCTTGTTACTGGGTTATGGCTTGGAGGAAAATCTATATCTGAAAATTCATAGATCATTGGGTCTGGATATATCGAAAAGTCTTTAAAGGCCAATGTTTTTTTGTAGTCAATTTTTTTAGATAGGTTTTTTTCTACTGGCGTACCATCAAAAACGCTGTGAACTCCATCAATACCTTCTAGCGACAATGCAATGTCATAAGAGTCTGTTGCGGAACACATTGCAAATAAAAATCCGCCGTTACCTATATAATTTTTAATTATCCTTGAAATCGCTTTTTTTTCTTCATGGACGCTAACCATCCCATATTTTTTGGCTAACGATTCAAAATTATTTTTTTGTTCAATGTACCAAGGAGCATTGTGATAGTTCCGGTAAAATTTACCATATTGCCCTGTGAAATCTTCATGATGTAGATGAAGCCAGTCAAATTTTTCTAAGCCATTGTTTAATACTTCCTCATCCCAAAGTGTTTCATAATCCACTTCTGCATATGTTAATGCTAATGTTACAGCATCATCCCATGGTTGTTTGTTGGGAGGGGTATAAATCGCAATCCTAGGAGCTTTTTCTAAAAGGACGATGTCCATATTATTTTTTTCTATTGTCGAATAGATATTAAGTACCTCATCAGTCATTTCTATAAACGTAACGCCCCTTATTTTGCACTCAGCTTTTATTGAGGATTGGCTATCAATTAAGAACGAACCACCTTGAAAGTTTAAAAGCCATTCTACATTAATATTTCTTTTTAGTGCGTAATATGCAATCCCATAAGATTTTAAATGATCATTTTGTGTTTGATCCATTGGGATTAACAATTTCTGAGCGTAAGAAATATTTAATACAAATGAAAAAATAATTATTTTTATGATAAGGTTAAATTTTTTCATTATCTTTTAACTTTCGAAGGTGATATCTAATTGGTTCTGAAAAAATTGATTCTGGATAATCATTAATGATACGAAAATAAAATTCAGATGCTTTAGATGAATCATTATAAAAACGTTCATAAATTTGGCCAGACATTATTATACCTTTATCAGCAAATATTGTACCTTTTAAAAAATTTAATTCAGATAAGGCTTCATTATATTTTTTTAATCTTGTTAAGATAATTGCTCTTCGTAATGATAATAATGGAGCAATATTTTTACTGTTATTGCTTGATTTAATGTGGGCTAAAAGTTGATTTGCTTCAACAACTTTTCTTTGTTTTAAAAGTGATTCAGATTTTAAAAAAGCGATGAAACCCTCTTTGCCTTTTTCATCTGCATTAGTATAGAAATGATTAATGAAATCCCTTAACTCCATTAAATCATTGAAATATATGTTATCTGGCAAAATAGTTTTAAATGATTCATTAATTAAAAAAAGCGATGTATCGGGATTTCCAGAAAATAAATGCATTTCAATTAGTTTGTTTTTTATTTCAGGGGTGATGTGAATATTGTAGGTAGAATCTAAAAATTTAATTGATGAGTTAAAATCTGCTTTAGATTTGAACACGTCAGCTATTCTAAGTATGTTTTTTTCTTTTAAGGTCTTTAAAGGTGATTTATTTAATGAAGATTTATATAAAAGAAGAGCCTTGTCAAAGTCTTCTATTATTCTATAATGAATTTCAGCTAATCTAAACTCAGCTTCAGCAACAATAGCTGATTCAGGTATAGTAGCTAATACAGAATCATATATTGATAGGCTAGACGATAGATTTTCTGAAGAAATATTTGTAGAGAGCTGAGAAGCATCTTTAAAAAAAATATTATCATTATAAAAATATGGTACTAAATCATTGTTTTCTACAGGAAATATTTGGTCTTCAAATGTTTTAGCTAAACCTAATAATACTTCTCCGTATTGATAATCCTTTAAATCTTCTCTTAACATATATTGATAAGCTTTAATTGCATGAGAGTATGCTTTCTCTTTTCTTAAACTATTGCAAAAGCTAAGCCATTTTTTTGCATTGAACATCTCATTATCACTCAATTCATGTAGAGCCTCATATGATTTTTTGAATTCACGATGCTTGAAATAATGATCAGATAGGATAGGTAAAATTTTATTTGGATGTTTAATACTATTTTCAAGAAGTTTCATTTCAATGACATTTTTCGAGTCAATATCATCGCTCATTATTAGAATTTTTCTAGATACAGAAGAACTTGCACCTGGGTTATCTAAAAGTGATAACAAGTACTCATCCATTGCATCCTTATATTGTTTTCTTTTGTGATGGTAATTACCTAATTCTGTTGATAAAAAGCTGTCATTAAAAATGAGTCTCCCATTTTCAATCATTTGAAATAATTCTTTATCTAGACTATGTTTATTATAGATTGAAAACAGTAATCTGTAATAGGATCTATTGTTTTTGAACGTTGATAAGCCCTCTTTCCAAATTCTCTTTGCTTCTTCAACATTCTCATCCAAAAAATAAAACTCTCCTAATTCAACATTAAGTTGAATATCATTAGGGTTTCGAGATATTTGATATATTAAAAAATTAATTCCCTCTTTATATCTTTGGCTTTTTTTGTACAACGTTTTCAAACTTCTAATTGTTTGATAATTATTAGGATTTTTATTTAACACGTCATTATATATGGATATAGCTGCATCCCAATTTTTCTGCATCTCATACATTTTAGCATTTCTCAGAAAACCATTATATTGACCAAAAACTGTACAAGACAAAGATGTGAAAAAAATTATTTTACTAATTTGTGTTTTCATTTTTTTGCTCTGCATTTTTTATTTGGGTCATAGCATTGAAATATCTTTTAATCATGGTCTGATATTCTTTGGAGTAACCAGAATTTAAGGATCTATTCAGTGCATCTAACGCAAGGCTTTGTCTTTGTCCTAAATCTTCTGGGAGCCCGCTTGATGAAGAGTAGATTGTAGATTCATTGCTCGAGTATGACTTTCTTTCTTCTTTATACCCTCGCTGAGATAAGGAAGTTTGACTATCAAGCATTCTTGATAAAATTCTACGCTGTTTATTTTTTGTATTTCTTGTGTAGTTCGATTTTGATAAATCAGAAATA
>JAAZUY010000060.1 GCA_018623895.1 bacterium
AGAAACGGAATACGTTACTTTGTAAACACCCTCTGAATCTAGGTCAACAAGGCTTGAATCGACTTCTATTGAAGCAGTAAGATCTCCATCTTCAAGATCAGATGCAGTTACTCCATTTAAATAGTCAACCTCAGCACCGACTTCAACTGTCTGGTCTTGTACACCTGAGATAGAAGGTGGTGAATTAGTTTCAACCTCTCCAGAACATGCCATAAGGAAAAGCAAACCGAGGAAGGCAAAACTTAACTTAATAATTTTGTTATTTTTCATACATATCCTCTATTTCTAAAATAATTTAGTTTCTATTTTAACTGATAAATTGTAAAAATCAAAGTATAAAATAAATTATCGAAAATAGTGTACAAAAAAAGCCTGAAAAAAATCAAGCTTTAAAGAACAAGTTGGTGCGGGTGACAGGATTTGAACCTGCACGCCGTAAGGCGCTAGATCCTAAGTCTAGTGCGTCTGCCAATTTCGCCACACCCGCTTATAAGATGTTATTATTAAATTATGGCAGGCCCAGCTGGATTTGAACCAACGATCAGGGAGTCAAAGTCCCTTGCCTTACCCCTTGGCTATGGGCCTAATTTTTATGGGGCGGCCGATGGGAGTCGAACCCACCAATGTCGGGACCACAACCCGATGCGTTAACCGCTTCGCCACGACCGCCAGATCTTAGCGCAAACCTATTATACAATATTTTTTTTCTATGTAAAGGAATTTTACAGTTTTTTTAGCACGATTACTATATAATAAATATATAATTATTCAGGAGAAAAAAATGATTAAATGGATATGGAGAATCTTATATTTTATAGTAGTACTTTTTGTTGGATTACAAATCTTTGGATTTGGACAAGTTCAACAGTTATCAACCTACTACAATGAAAATGCAAAAAACTCAATTAACTCTCCTAATGATTACATGATACATATGAATACTTTGTTGGGATTGAGTTATTTTCGTGAAGAGCCAAATCTTTTTGAATTCACCAGTGATACAGAAGGAGAAGAGTTTTCGGTTGTCATAAAAACTGTAGGTGCGATATCTGAAGACTTAGGCGTAGACGGTTTTGCCATAATGGTTTATAACTTTTATAATTTTGATTCTGAAACCGAAAACAAGATTTTTAAATTAACAATTGAAATGGATGAAAAAACTTTTTTTTATGGTGGAGAATATCAATCAAGAAAAACAATAGTTTTTGATCCAGAAAAAAATTTTAGCTATGATAATCTCCCAATATTTTTCATGTTTGATTATTTAGGATTCAATTTAGATCCTGAAAATCAAGATTATGTAGAGATAAAGAGAATTGAACTCACTTTTGGATTAGTTGAAGGTGATGATTATATATTTAATGATCATTTTTCTTTTTTAGCAACAAAGGAGCCATCAAGAGCCGCAGCGACTCATAAATTCGAAAACTTTAATATAGAGGAATCTCAATACAATTTAATTTCAAATTTTGAGAATTATATACCAACCGAAGAGCAAATAGCATCTCTAAATCTAAATTTACAAAAACCAGATATCAGTCAATACAATTACGTTTCAGATAGAATAAATATTGTATATATTATTTTTGTACTTTTTTTAACATATTTTCTGTTTTTTAATAAAAAAGTAATTGAATATATAAAAACGAAGTCAAAAAAAGAGAGTTTGAAACAAAAATCTAATGCAATTTTTAAAGATTAATTTAACATTTTTTTATTGAATTTCAATTAAATTATGTTATACTTTTTTTACGTAGGGGTATGGTGTCAATGGTAGCACAGCGGTCTCCAAAACCGTTAGTGTGGGTTCAAATCCTGCTACCCCTGCCATATAATAAAAAAGTGCTCTTTATGGGCACTTTAATTTTACGCATTTGTTTCTAAAAAATTAATTAATTTTGAGGGCTGAAATCCAACAAGAACATTTTCACCTTTAATCATGGCTGGAAAAGATTGAATATTAAATTTTTCTATTAATTCACCTACAACATCTCTGTTTTGCTCTTCTTCCAATATTTCTATTTTATCTTTGTATTTATTATTCAATGCTTTTTCTAAAAATAATTTTAGTCCATTACAATTCGGACAATTCTTTCTTGTTAATAATTTTATTTTCATGAGTTATCCTACTATTCTTTCTTTATTAAAAATAAAATCTTGATCTTTTAAAGATTCTGATTTCATTTTTTGATATCCATTGCCCTTCATTGAAAAATTATCCATTGTTTTCGTTTCTGTATTTAGTCCATTTATAATTACTGGGTTAACTTCTTCCTGAGGATAGACAGGGTCAAATCCTAGGTTCATAAGTGCTTTATTAGCATTATATCTAACAAAAATTTTGACATCGTGAGAAAGTTCAACTGGATCATAAATTGACTCAACTAGTTCAGATTGCTCTTTGTATAGTTTGTGTAAAAGATTGAACATCCAGCCCTTTAATTCCTCTTTTTTTGCTTCATCAAATTCCTCAAATATTTCTTGAGCTAATTTTCCTACATAAAGACCGTGAATCGATTCATCTCTCAAAATCAAATTAACCATTTCTCCTGCTTGCATGAGTTTTCCTTGACCATAAAAATACAAAGGATAATAAAAACCGCTATAAAATAACCAAGTCTCAAGAAAAACTGATGCAGTCATTGCTTTCCACTGGGCTTCTAAAAACTCATCCTCAGTAAAATCTACCTTTTGAGGTTCGTAATTTCTGGTATACGTATAACGATCTAAAACTTCATATGTTCCAACAACCATACTCATGATATTTTGAAGATTTTGATTTTTTTCACCCCAATTAAACATCTCATTAATTTTTGATGAAGGCAAAAAAGTCATGAAAATGTTAGAGTAGCTCTTTGCATGAACAGCGTTTTCCATTGCAGCCATAAAATTAAGTACAGCTTTTCTCTGATGAAACCTGTCATCTAAAGATCTTGAAACAACAGGCATACCAACGTCTCCTTGATAAGTATCTAAGAATGTCAATACTACGAGATTTTTAGAATATGCATCTTTCACCTCATCAGGCAAGATATCCCAAACATTCAAGTCAGGTTGAAGAGAGATATCTTCTGGTCTCCAAAATTGAGATAAATTTTGTTCATAAAAAAATTGTGTATATTCATCTTCTGGTTGATTCCAATTAGCACCGTCAAAATCTATTGGTTGTGGAAATTCAATTGTTGTTTTTCTTTTTGTTTTTTTTATTGGTTTTCTGGCCATTTTTTTCCTCCTATACAGCACATGATTCACACTCATCAATTTTTAATTTTTGAGTTCGAGTGTAATATAAAGTTTTAATACCCTGATAATGAGCATAAAGATAATATTTTTGCAAATCTCTTGTAGTCTCATCGCTAGTAATAGCTAACTCAAATGATATACCTTGATCTACATGCTTTTGTGCTGTTGCAATAACATCTATAATTTTAAAGTTATCCATCTTGTATGCTGTTTCATACATGAATGAAGCATCTTTGAGAGCTGGCATCGGGAAGTATGTTTTAGAGTTGCCATAAGTTCTCTCTTCAACAAGCTGTTTTACTGGCGTAAGAGATGGTGTTGCACTCATAACATATCCAATTGAACCGTTAGGTGCAACAGCTAATCTGTGAGAATTATATAAACCATACTTCATTACAT
>JAAZUY010000061.1 GCA_018623895.1 bacterium
GAATTATGTTTTATTAACAGGGAATGAGACCGCATCAGTAATGTTGTTTTTCTTATTAAATTATAGAAATTATCCAAAAAACGGAATTATCTATACAACTATCGTTACTTCAAGTTTAGTAAAAGAAATTGCTAAATCTAAAGATATAAAAACTCAAGAGACCTTGACAGGGGTTAAGTTTATAGGAGAGAAAATCGAAATAAATAAAGAGCCTTTTATATTTGGATGTGAAGAGTCTTATGGTTCGTTAATCTTAGATTCAATAAGAGATAAAGATGCCGTACAAGCGTCAATATTGATAGCTGAGATTTGTGAAGAATTACACAAAAAAAACATGTCAATCTTAGATTTATTAAATGATATCTACAAAAAATTTGGACGCTTCATCAACATAAATAAAAGTTATAGATTTAAAGGCTCCAATGGAAAAGAAAAGATGATTAAGATTCTAAACTCACTGAGAGAAAATAAATTAATTGTTCCAGGGATTGATTTTTTTGAAACAAATGATTATTTAAAACAAACTAAAAAAATTGGAGAAAAGTCATATCCTACATATCTACCATCTGCCAATGTATTGTCATTTGTATCTAAAAATTTTAAAGTAACTGTAAGACCTTCTGGGACAGAACCAAAATTAAAGATTTATTATGAAATGAAATCAGATTTTTCTAAATTAAAAAGTACACAAATCTTATTAAATAAATTGATTACTAATGTGGAGGAAAGAATATACAATGAATAAAAGAATAGCATTTATTTTAAAAAATATGGAAAATAATTCTATAGGATTAATCTTTAGTGGTGAAAAAATTATAAAATCATCCGATCAATTTTTTCCATTTCAAGTTAACAAAAACTTTCATTATTTAACTGGACTAAGCATTCCTAATCAGTTACTAGTTTTAGTTAAAACAACAGAAACAAGTGTATTGCTTTTTGCGGAAAAAAGAAGTGCGTTAAAAGAAAAGTGGGATGGTTCTCTTCCTTCATTTGATTCATTGCTTAAAAAAACCAATATTTTAACAATTAAAGATATAAAAACTGTTGATGAATATCTCAATAATTTATTTTTATCTAATCCAAATATTTCAAATCTTTATTTAGAGAAAAAAAGTCAAATTTTTATGAATAGCTTTGAAAATAAATTAATAAATAATATTCAATCACAACATATACTTAAAGCAAATCATGATTATAATAATCTTTTTAAGGATATGAGAACAATTAAAGAAAAAGAAGAAATACATAAAATTAAAAAGGCAATCGATATTTCAAACAGTATTTTTCAAAATATATTAAACAATTTAAAGTCAATTAGGGGAGAAAAGGAACTTCATGGTTTAGTATTAGATCAATTACATAAAAATCATTCAAACGAAGCTTTTGAAACCATTGTTGCATCTGGAAAAAATGCTCTTACTCTTCACTATGTAGATAATTCTGAGGATTTTAAAGATAATGAATTAGTTCTTATAGATTTTGGTTCCACATATGATGAGTATAATTCAGATATTACAAGAACTGTTCCAGTAAATGGAACTTTCAGTGAAAGACAAAAAATTTTATACGATATAGTTCTATCGGTTAATAAAGAAATTATTAAGTGGGTTAAACCAGGAATATCACTTTTAGAATTTAAAGAAAAAGGGAAATCACTATTATCAAAAAAGTTGTTAGAAAACAAACTAATTACAAAACATGAAGATATATCTGAGTTTTATTACCACGGACTAGGACATCATTTGGGTTTAGATGTTCATGATATGTGCAACAATGAAATGATTCTTAAACCAGGCATGGTTCTTACAGTTGAACCTGGCATCTATATTAAAGAAGAAGGCATTGGAATACGAATTGAAGATGATATTTTGATTACCAAAGAAGGATCAATAAATTTATCTGAAAGAATTCCAAAAGAAAGAAAAATACTTGAAGAACTAATAAATAGGTGATTTTAGTATCATTAACTTGACAAAATAGCATTCAATTGTTAAAATCACAGTGTTGTGAAAAGTAGCGCACGCTCGCCTGATGATTCATTCATAGGCAAATGGTCACACTTCGACTTTTTAGTGCGCAGAAGTGCACTTTTTATTTAGGAGGATAAACATATTAGAAGATATTCTAGAGTAAAACCAGTAAAACAAATCGATCCTGTTAATGAGCATATAACTGCTCAAGAAGTTTTAGTTATCGATGATCTGGGAAATAAATTGGGAGTTTTGAAGACAGCTGATGCCATCGAAAAAGCTCAAGCAAAAGAATTAGATCTTATGGTGGTCTCACCAAATTCAAAACCACCTGTTGCTAAATTTCTTAATTATTCAAAATATAGATATGAACAGCAAAGAAAAGTCAAAGAAATGAGAAAAAGTTCTCAACAAGCTGAATTAAAAGAAATTCGTCTTAGTCCCGTAATTGACAAGGGAGACATTGCAACAAAATTAAAACATGCAATAAAATTTTTGACAAAAGGGCATAAATTAAAACTATCAATGAGATTCTATGGAAGAATGATAACGCATATTGATGTTGGAAGACAAGTAATGAATAATTTTATTGAAGAACTCAAGGAATATGGCACAAAAGAAAAAAATCCAAAAATGGACGGGCGCTTTCTTGTAGTAATATTATCACCCGTTGATAAAAAATAAAGGAGAATAAGAATGCCAAAACAAAAAACTCATAGTGGACTTAAAAAGCGTATTAAAGTTACAGGTAAAGGTAAATTAATGCGTGGAAGAGCATATAAAAATCATTTAGCAATGAGCAAAACAACAAAACAAAATAGACAATTAAGAGGTGAAACTGGTGTTTCTAATTCTGATAAGAAAAGAATCAAAAGTTTGATCTCAGATATGTTATAGGAGGGGAATCATGCCAAGAGTAAAAGGTGGAACTACGACAAAGGCAAGAAGAAAAAAAATTCTAAAACTTGCTAAAGGATATGTTGGTTCCAAGAGATTATTATACAAAACTGCAAACGAACAGGTAATGAAGTCACTTTCTTATGCTTACAGGGATAGACGTCAGAAGAAAAGAGAATTCAGAAAGTTATGGATATCAAGAATAAATGCTGCTTGCAAGCTTCATGATTTTAAATATTCAAAATTCATAAATGGTTTAGCATTAGCAAATATTCAACTTAATAGAAAAGTTTTAGCTGAAATTGCCGTTGAAAATCCTGATGATTTTAAAAACTTAGTTGATTTATCAAAAAATGCACTTGAAGGGAAATTGCCTAAAAAAGCGAAAGTAAAAACTGATGAAAAACCTTTCAAAGAGCTGCCGAAAAAAGCAGCAGTTATCGAGCCTGTTGAGAAGGTTGAAAGTACTCCACCAGTGAAAAAAACAACTGTTAAAAAGGCAAGCACATCAAAAAAGACAACATCACCTAAAACCTCTACTAAAAAAACCACTTCAGCAAAAAAGTCTTCACCTAAGAAAACAACAACAAAAAAAGCAGTTAAAAAAACATCTGAAAAAAAAGAAGCAACTGAGTAGTACTATATTATTACATAAAATCATATTTAAATTTACTATAATAGATACCTTGTTGTA
>JAAZUY010000062.1 GCA_018623895.1 bacterium
ATGCACCAAGTAAAGATAAAGCGAATATAATTAAATCAATTGAAATGAATAATACAAATGATTTCATTTCAATGCATTCTGGAAGAGGTTGTGATATAAGTCAAGCAATCCCATTAATAATTCATATTGTTACTAAATGTGATTCATTAGAAAAAGCAATAGAATTAAATGCATTGGTTGGTGGTGACAGCGCAGATCGAGCTTTAATTATAGGGATGTTATTTGCGTGGTCTAATGTTCCACTAAAGTGGGAAAAACATCTGTTTAGAGAGGAAAAAATAAAATGAAATCAGATATGACTAAAGGCTCAATTGGAAAACATATCAGAAGTATAGCTATTCCAGCATCAATCGGTTTTTTATTTAACACACTATTTAATGTTGTAGATACCTTTTATGCTGGACAATTATCAACCGAAGCATTATCAGGACTTACAATTTCATTTCCAGTATTCATTATTATATTATCAATTGCTTCTGGGTTGGGTAATGGACTCTCAGCTTTAATGTCTAATTCTATTGGTAAAAAGGATTTAAACAAATTCCACAGCTTCATTCTTAATGGTCTTTTTATAAGTTTGATATTTGGTTTTTTCTTAATGATTTTGGCACCTTTTATTATTCCGTTTTTGTTTAATATTACTGGAGTAAAAGGAGAGTCATTAGAATATGGACTTCAATACACAAATACAATATTTTTTGGATCTTTGTTTTTCATATTTAATTTTGTACTAAATTCGATTTTACAATCTCAAGGTAATTCAAAACCCTTTAGAAATTATTTAATGCTGGGTTTTTTTCTAAATCTTATCTTAGATCCAATGTTTATTTTTGGTTGGTTTGGATTGCCAAAAATGGGCACTGCTGGTGTTGCCATAGCAACAATTATAGTACAAGCAATTGGTACAATTTACCTTTTTTATGAAGTTAGAAAATCAGAACTTTTTGATTTTAAAAAATTCAAAAGTCAAAAGATTTCTTTTAATAGAAATTTAGAAATTTTAAAGCAGGGCATACCAGCTGGTTTAAATTTAGCAACTATTGCTATTGGTATATTCATTATAAATTTTTATGTATTGAAATATGGTGGAGTTGAGGGGATTGCTGCTTATGGTTCATCAATTAGGATTCAGCAAGTTGCTCTATTGCCTACAATAGGACTGAATTTTGCAATCATAAGTATAGTTGGTCAAAATTTTGGTGCAAAAAAATTAGACAGAGTAAATAAAACAAAGAGTAAAGCGTTAAAGTATGGACTAATTATGGCCACAATAGGTGGATTATTATTATTTGTTTTTGCTCCAAACTTAGTAAGTATATTTGACAATAATCAGAATGTAATAAACATTGGAACTACATATTTAAGGATTGATACTGTAGGTTTCTTAACTTACATAATCCTTAACGTTCATATTTCAACATTACAAGGATTAAAAAAACCTTCTTATGGCTTGTGGATAGCATTATTTAGACAGCTAACGCCAATAGTGGTTTTCCCATTTTTAGCCGAGATTTTAAAATTAAATTTAAATGGAGTTTGGATTGGAATAGTTACTATTAATTGGATAGCAACATTTATTATTATTTTTATAACACTTAAGATTCAAAAAGAGATAGCATCAAAAGAAGAATTAAGTACTAATTCTTAAGTATTTTACTAAAGTTTCTCTCAGCATATGTTTTTGATAACGTTACTAAGTAAGAATTTAAAATCATCGTTATTATTGTTCCTTCTCTAACATAAGAGGGTGTTTTAAAAAGAAAAGATAGTATTATAGCAAAGAAAATAAATATAAAATCAATAATATATCTTGATTTAATAAAACTTATTGATTTATTGATTTCTAATTGCTGACAAAATGTTTCAATTGGGAAAGTGATTACTCTTAATACTGTAACTATACCAATAGAAAAAGTTGCTATAAGTAAACCAATAATAAGAATAAAAATCCTTAATATATAACTTGCTGACGGGATAAATGAAAAAACATCATATACAAAAAAATTAAGGATTATTCCAAAGAATATGAATGCAAATATTTGAATCAAACTTAATAATTTATATTTAAATTTCGTTATAAAAATAAATATTAAAGCAAAAAATATATTTATAGATGCTATGAATGTACCTGTTTTTATTGATGATATATCAGTTAGTGTAAGTGAAAATGCGTTGATGCTTGCTGTACCTACATTAGCTAAAACAGTCAAGCTAGCACCAAGACAAAAAGATAAATAAAAAACACATGATAGAAATACTTTTAAAAATTTTTTTTTCATTTTATTTCCTGTTCTAATATTTAAGATAGTTTAAAGAATTTTTCTAGAAAAATTGCGATACCATCTTCATCATTATTGTACTCTGTAATTTGATCAGCAGATAATTTTAATTCTATAATGCCATTTTTCATAGCAACACCAGGATTTGAATATTTGATCATTTCAAAATCATTAATACCATCACCAAAAGCTATAGTATTTTCTTTTAAAATATTGTATTTTTTTCTAGTGAAATCAATTGCAGACGCTTTAGAAATGTGAGATAAATAAATTTCATATATAGCATGTTTTTTGTCTTTTCCCCACATTCTAAAGGATAAAATATTTTTCCATGATTCAATCATATATTTTTCAAAATTTTCGATAGAGTCTGTCTTAACTAGATAAATGATTCCAGTAGCTTCAGTATCAAATTCATTTAAAGGTTTGTCGATAACTTTTCTTTGATCTAAAGAAGAAAAAAACATCTGTAGTCTGGGATCATATTTATATGCATAAACATTTTTTTCATCACTATAAAATGCTGAATTTAAAAATTTTTTTGTTTCTAAGAATAATTTATGTGTAATCTTTTTTGGAATAAAATGTTGAATGGTTGTAAAATTTTTGTCATGTGGATGATGTATAGAACCACCATTGTCAGTAATTAAGATATTTTTTATTTCAAGAGAATTATAAATATTTATGGCACCACTAAAGGGTCTTCCTGTTGCAATAACAACTTTATGACCAATTTTGTCTATTTTATGAAGAATTTCTTTTGTATAATTTGATATTTTTCCACTATTATTTAATAATGACCCATCTAAATCGCATACTACCAAATATTTCATAATGACCTCAAATCTATTATCTCATACTATATAATAAAAAAACAATTATTTATGCGATCTAGATATTAAGTGTCTATTCATGATATAATTATTCTGGAGTAATTCATGCATATTTTATTACAAATTGGTTCAATTGAAATTAATACATATAATTTGCTAAGTTTTTTTTTAGGTTTATTTGCAGGAGTTTTTTTCGTATTAATTATTTACATGTACGGAGTTTTTAGAGAATTACGAAAAGAATCAGATTTATCAACTAAAAATAATGATGTAAATGAAGATTTAATTATAGAAATGATAAAGGATGCACAAAAACAATTTGAAAATAAGGATAAAAAAAGAGAATTATCATATACAAGCCGTCTCCTACAAATCACTAAATCATTAGCATTTGAAATTGCACACAATTTTTATCCTAAATCAAAAACTCCTTATCTTGAAC
>JAAZUY010000063.1 GCA_018623895.1 bacterium
ACTAGTTCTATTAGAAATTTTGGATTTTTATTTTTTACATTTTCTAATATTGCTATAAAACCTTTACCAGTGTTATTATTTGGTTCTTTTAATTCAAAATTACCAATTATTCTTACTTTGTTTTTGATATTTATTAAATTAGATACATGTTTTTGTTGAACAAGAATTTCTTTTGAAATTTTAAAACTTCTTTTATATAAAATATTTAATAGCAAGTTTCTTGTTGAACTTAATGGTTTTACAAGAGGCAAAATATTTTGAATAAATGTAATTGTTTTAGATTTTGATTTAAAAGCGATACCACCTACATGAATTATTGAATTGCTATTATTAATTATTCTCGCTGTATCTCTATTCACAAAATTTATTAAAAATGGGTGTAGAAATCTTGGCAAATTAAGATATTGATTTTTGAAATTTTTTAGATTCTTCTCTAACTTTTTATTGTCGTATATAACAAATGTATCATTGTAGTTTTGTTGCTTTAATATTTCTTCAGCAATTTTTATACCACCATTAGATTTTATTCCACACAAGTTTATTACTTTATTAGTCACCCATTAAATAATAGTTACTAATTTGATTATTTTTACATACTAAAATAGTTTAAGTGACTAAAACTTACGATACTGCGATGCTTGTTGGCGCTAGGCCCAATTTTGTTAAAGTTGCTCCTTTAATTAACTATTTTGAGGCTAACGGTAAGAAAGTTTTGTTAATTCATACTGGGCAGCACTGGGACAAAGCAATGTCAGAAAATATTTTCAATGATATAGGCTTGAGGGAACCTGATATAAATTTAAATGTGCAAAGCAATTCAATGAATTCGCAATTAGGAAACATAATCATTGATCTTGATAAAACAACAAAAGAATATTCATTTCAAAGCTTGTTTGTTTTTGGAGATGTTACTTCAACACTTGCTGGAGCAATAGTAGCAAAAAATAATAATATTCCTTCTTTTCATGTAGAAGCTGGTTTGAGATCTAAAAATCTTGATATGCCAGAAGAAAGAAATAGGGTAATGGTTGATTCAATTTGTGACAAACTGTTTACTCCTTCCCAAGATGCTGTTGACAATCTATTAAGTGAAAACATTTCCAAAACCAAAATTGTAAATGTTGGAAATATAATGATTGATACATTGCTTGCAAATATAGAAAAAATATCTTCTAGCCCTAAGAACTTGTTGCATGAATTAAATATTCAAAATAAGTATTTTGTTGTAACAATTCATAGACCTAATAATCTAAACGACAAGAACCTACCTCTAATTTTTAATGCACTAAAAGAATATTCAAATGAATATGATATTGTGATTCCCGCTCATCCTCGATTGAAAAATTTTCTTGATTCAAATTATCTAGAAGTCAACAATATTAAAGTAATAGACCCGTTATCTTATATTAGTTTTTTACAACTTGTTAATTCATCTGAATTAGTTATTACAGATTCTGGAGGTCTTCAGGAAGAAACAACATTTTTGAATAAGAAATGTTTAACTATAAGGGAAGAGACAGAGAGACCTATTACTGTTACAAAAGGAACTAATAAAATTATTGGTGTTAATAAAAACATTAATATTGAAATTAAAAGTGCATTAGATACTAAACTTTCCAAATATGAAGAAATTGATTTTTGGGATGGTAAAACATCTAAAAGAATTTATGAAAATATTTATGGAGAATAATGAGTACTGAAAACAATTTCGATTTTGACCTTGGTGTTGTTGGTTTAGGTTATGTTGGTCTGCCTCTTGCTGTTCAGTCTGCAAACTCAAAATTAAAGGTAATAGGTTATGACGTAAATGAAATTCGCGTAAGTGAAATTAATAAAGGGCAATCGCCAATAGAAGATATTTCAAATTCAGAATTAGAGACTGCTCTAGCTACATTTGAAGCAACTACCGAACAACAAAAGCTATCGATGTGCGAGAATATTGTTATTAGTGTTCCGACACCTTTAACAGATTATCAACCAGATTTGTCATATGTTATAAGTGCTGCCAGAACTGTTGGAGAAAACTTAGTTAAAAATCAAGTTATTATTCTTGAATCAACTACATATCCTGGAACAACACTTGAAGTTTTAATTCCTAATCTTGAAAGATATTCAAACATGAAAGCAGGAGATGATTTTTTTGTTGGATACTCACCAGAGAGAATTGATCCCGGTAATGAAATATGGAAATTTAAAAACACACCAAAAGTTGTTAGTGGTATAAATGAAAAATCCTTATTGAAAATTAAAAAATTTTATGAATCAATCATTGATGAAGTTGTAATTGTAAATGGTACAAAAGAAGCAGAGATGGTTAAACTGCTTGAAAATACTTACAGACATGTAAATATTGCACTCATAAATGAACTTGCTATGTTGTGTAAAATGCTGGATATTGATATATGGGAAGTAGTGGATGCAGCAAAAACTAAACCTTTTGGTTTTCAATCTTTTAGACCTGGACCAGGTGTAGGCGGGCATTGCATACCTGTTGATCCAGAGTATCTTTCTTTTAAGACAAGACAGATTGGCAAACCTGTAAGATTCGTTGAGTTAGCTCAAGAAATTAACAACTCAATGCCTAGCTATGTAATAACAAGATGTAGCGAGTTAATGAACGCTAATGAAAAAGTGTTAAACAAGTCAAGAATATTAATCATGGGAGTTGCTTACAAAAAAGATATTAGCGACACAAGAGAGTCACCAGCTAAAGATGTGATTAGCGGATTATTGGATAAAAATGCAAATGTTTCATATTTAGACCCTTTTGTTGAAAACTTAAATATAAATGGTGAGGAAATAACAAAAATTGAAACAGATTCAAACTTAAGTGATTTTGATTTGATTATTATCCACACTCCTCATTCTGAGTTCAAGAATATAAATTTTGAAAATATATCTTCGTTAATTTTTGATACAACCGGAAGTGAATTTATAAAAAACGCCGAAAGGATTTAACATTAATCCTGATTTTTCAAATTTATCTAAAACAATTAATTTACTTGCATCTGAATTAGGTAAAGTTATTGAATCTCAAGCAGGAAGACGTTATTTCAATATTGTTGAAAAAATAAGAATCAACTCTAAAGAATATAGAAAAACTTCTAATAAAAAATTCTTAGATAAAAACTTAGAAATTCTAAATAATTTATCATCTGAAGAGATTTTTATAATAACCAAAGCATTTACAATATTTTTTTATTTATCTAACATCGCTGAACAGGTTTTTAGAGAACATTTTTTAGATGAGAAAAATATTTCCATTCATAATTCAAATAAAAAAAAATTAATTTTTTCACCTGTTTTTACTGCACATCCAACTGAAAGTTCTAGACAATCTACATTAAAAAAAATATATAAAATTGGAAAAATAATTGAAGATAATAATTCTAAAGATATGTCAGAAGTCAACGCTCTTATTACACAGCTTTGGTACACAAGGGAAGTTAGATCTTCAAAACCAAGTCCTATTG
>JAAZUY010000064.1 GCA_018623895.1 bacterium
ATGAGCATGCAAAAAAAAGAGGTGCAAATATATTAGCAGAAGTAGTTGGATATGGTACTACATCTGATGCATATCACATTACTGCACCTGACGTTAATGCTGAAGGCGTCTCTAGAGCATTAAATGAGGCATTAATCGATGCAGATATTTCTCCTAATAAGATTGACTATATAAATGCTCATGGTACGGGCACCCCTCTAAATGATAAATATGAAACTTTAGGAATAAAAAAAGTTTTTGGAGATCACGCGAAAAAAATAAATATTAGTTCAACAAAATCAATGACAGGGCATGCTTTAGGAGCTTCAGGTGCTATCGAGTCAGTTTTTGCTATAGAAGCATTAAGAACAAGCAAAATTCCTCCTACAATTAATTATAAAGAAAAGGATCCAGACTGCGATTTGAATTATACTCCAAATTCATATGTTGAGAGAAATATTGATTATGCTATTAATATGAACTTAGGATTCGGTGGTCAAAATGCAGTAATGATATTTAAGAGGTACAAAAATGACTAAAGAACAAATAAAAAAAATTATACCTCATCGTGAACCTTTTTTGCTGATAGATGAGATAAATGATTTAATCCCAGCAAAGAGTGCAACTGGAAAACTTTATGTAAGACCAGATTTTGATTTTTTCAAAGGTCATTTTCCTCAAAAGCCAGTAATGCCAGGAGTATTAATAGTAGAATCTCTAGCACAAGTTGGAGCTGTAGTATTATTAAGTGATAAAAACTATTCAGGAAAGATTGCTTATTTTACAGGTATCAAAAATGCAAAGATGAGAAGACAAGTTTTGCCTGGAGACCACTTAATATTAAAAGTAGAGTTGACTAGATTAAAACTAGGTTTCGGTTTAGGAAATGCACAAGCTTATGTTGGTGATGAACTCGCAGTTTCTTGCGAAATTTCATTTGCAGCACAATGATTTTAATATATAAAGATGAAGTTGAATCTACTCAAGATTTTCTAAAGAATAATTATAAAAATTTTCCTGATCAAACATTTATTTATGCAGGTTATCAAAAGTCAGGAAAAGGTCAATTTGATAGAAAATGGGAATCTAAGAAAAATGAAAATTTACTTTGTTCATTTTTGATAAAGAAGTCTTTTAATATTGAAAATATTCAATATTCTGTTTCTGCGATGATTATAGATTTTTTAAGTGAATTTAAAATAAAGACTGAATTTAAAAAACCTAATGATATTTTAGTTCAAGGGAAAAAAATATGCGGAATACTTGTAGAAAAAATATTTTTTGAAAGTGAAGTAGTAGCTACAATTATTGGAATAGGATTGAATATTAATCAAACGCAATTCAAAAATAAAGATGCCACCTCGTTAATTAAAATTAAAAAGGATAATTATGATATTGATAAATTTGCAAAAGTAATAGCAAAGAAGTTAGAAAATCTTAAATTATACTGATTTGATAAAGCATTTGCTTTCTTAGATTAAATCTATTTAATGCACTATCATAAAAAATATGATAAAATGGTTCAGATTATTAAGTGAGAGATAATTATATGAAACGAGACAAATTTATTGTTATTGGATGTGGGAGATTTGGTGGACAAGTCGCTACAGAGAGATCCAATGAAAATTTAGATGTAATAATCATTGATAAATATGAAGACTCTTTTCGAAAACTTCACGATAATTTTGAGGGGTTTAAAGAAGTTGGAGATGCAACGCAATTAGATGTACTTGAAAGAGGAAGAATTAGCGAAGCACTTAATGTTCTAATTTGCACTAACCGAGATAATGTAAATATTTTGATTGCAAATATATGTGATAAAATATTCAACGTGCCTAATATTTATATTAGATTAATGGATACAGAAAAAGAAGCACTTATAGATAGTGAAAACATTAAACCTATATATCCTTATAAATTATCTTTAGAATCCTTTGGAAATCTTTTTAAAGATACAATTAATGAGGAGGAAAAATGAGAATAATTATTGCTGGAGGACAAGTCGAAGCTGATTATGCAATAAATAGTTTCAAGTCCTCAAAACACTCATTAACTATAATTAACCCGGATAAAAACTACGCCTCATATCTTTCGACACGACATGAACTACCTGTTTTTGCTGGAGATCCAACCAAAATTTATGTTCTAGAAGAAGCACAGATAAATGATGCCGATATATTTTTGGCATTGTCAGATAGTGATACAGATAATTACATCATGAGCCTGATGGCTAAAAATGTATTTAAAGTGAAAAAAGTTATAGTTATTGTTAGAAACCCTAATAATGTGAGTACTTTTAAAGATTTGGGAATTGATAGAGTTATAAATGCAACAAATCTTCTAGTTTCTAATCTGGAAAATGATGCTACACTAACAAATTTGACAAGAACATTTTCAATTGGTGAAGAGAATAAAGTAGTTTTGGTTGAAATTCTAATAAATGAAGATTTTCCTTTTGTTGACCAAGAATTACAGAATATTAAGATACCGAAAACAATTAATGTAAGTGCTATTTTTAGAGATCCTACCGTTATTATTCCTCATGGTGAAACAAAGATAAAAAAGGGAGATAAATTAATTATTGTTACTACACCAAATGATAAAGATGGTGTTTTAAAATTTTTTGAAAAAAGATTATGAATTTAATTAAAGATAAAAAAGTTTTAAATGGGTTCAAATTAATACTCTATTATTTAACTCAATTTATGTTTATTGTTTCATTGATATTGGTTGTACCAGGAATATCATTGATCTTTTATCCTTCTGAATTAGAACTATATACACAACATTTTTTACCTCCGGCATTAATTTTATTTGTAATTGCTCTTACAAATTTTTTAATTTTTAGAAAGTATGATAAGTCTAAATTATTACGAAACCAAGATGCAGTTTTGGTTGTTATGATTTGGATTATGTCTTTGATTTTAGCAGGCATCCCTTTTTATTCACTAGGATATTCATTTACACATGCAATGTTTGAAACAACTTCGGGTTTTTCTACTACTGGACTAACTATTGTTGATGTTTCAGAGGCTTCAAAGCTTTTGCTAATGTATAGAAGTTTTATGCAATTTTTTGGTGGAGTAGGATTCGTTTTGGTTTTAACATCTGTAATTTCTAATCAAATTGGCATGAAATTATATCAAGCTGAGGGACATAGCGATCATTTGGTACCTAATCTCTTGAGATCAGCTAGTTATATTATGAGAATCTATATTGGATACATTTTATTAGGGATACTTTTTTATGTTATATTTGGAATGCCTTTATATGAGGCAATCAATCACTCAATAAGTGCAGTTGCAACTGGTGGATTTTCAGTTAAAGAAGCATCTATAGGTGCTTATAATAGTGTTGCAATAGAAATAACAACAATAGTTTTGATGATTTTAGGAGGAACAAATTTTTTTGTTCATTATATTATTCTAGTTAGAAGAAAATTTAAAGATGCTTTTGCACATATTGAATTGAAAGTTTTTGCAGTCATAGCA
>JAAZUY010000065.1 GCA_018623895.1 bacterium
CTTACAATTTCTCTTGCAGCTTACTTAAATGCTCTCAGTGGTAAAGGTGTTCATATTGTTACTGTTAATGATTATCTAGCAAAAAGAGATTCGATAGAAATGGGGCAAATATATAATTTTTTGGGTTTGTCATCTGGTTACATCAATAATGATCAGAATGATATTGAAAGAAAGAGAAATTATAATTGTGATATTACATACGCAACTAACAGTGAACTAGGGTTTGATTATCTTAGAGATAATATGAAGTTTTCAGAAGCTGAAATGGTTCAAAGAGATCATTCATTTTCTATTGTAGATGAAATAGACTCTTGTCTAATTGATGAGGCTAGAACTCCATTAGTCATATCTGGTTCAGCTGAAGATAAAACTGCTCAATATCTTGCTATCGATAAACTAGTGAGACAATTAAATGAAAAAGATTACGAAATAGATGAAAAAGAAAGAAGTATTCTTTTAACTAATGAAGGAATTAATAATGTAGAAAGAATTTTTTCTAATGCTGGTATTTTAAAAAATAATAACTTTTATGATCCAGAAAATTTACATTTAGTTCATCATGTCAATCAAGCACTTCGAGCTAATCATTTGTTTGAGAAAGGTAAAGATTATATTGTTAAAGACGAAAGCTTAAAAATTATAGATGAGCTTACAGGACGAATACTTGAAGGTAGAAGGTTTGGAGATGGTTTGCATCAAGCATTGGAAGCAAAAGAACGAATAAATATTCAAGCAGAAAATCAAACGTTAGCTTCAATAACTTATCAAAATTATTTTAAACTTTATAATAAATTATCTGGATGTACTGGGACTGCCGCAACTGAGGCTGAAGAATTTTTTGAAATTTATAATTTAACAGTTGTCATTATTCCAACTAATAATGAAATGATTAGAAATGATTACAATGATCAGATTTTCAGGACAGAGAATGAAAAAAATGATGCAATTATTGAAAAAATAATTGAACGTCATGATGCTGGTCAACCAATTTTAATTTTCACATCTAGTATTAATAAGTCTGAGGTTTATTCATCCTTATTAAAGAAAAAAAATATTAAGCATGTTGTATTAAATGCTAAAAATCATGAAAATGAGGCAAATATAATTGCAAACGCTGGTAAAGAAAAATCAGTAATTATCACAACAAGTATTTCTGGAAGAGGTGTAGATATTCAACTAGGAGGAAAAAAAGGAACTGTTGAGGCAGATCAACTAAAGAAAGATAAAGACAAAATAAAATCTCTAGGTGGGTTATTTGTAGTTGGAACTGAAAGAATGGAATCAAGAAGAGTTGATAATCAAGCAAGAGGTAGAGCTGGAAGACAAGGAGATGAAGGTAGTTCCATCTTTTATGTAAGTCTCGAAGATGATTTAATGAGAATTTTTGGATCGGAGTCCATGAATAAAATGCTTGAAAAATTAGGGCTTAAAGATGGAGAAAGTATTGATCACCCATGGATCAACAAAGCCTTGGAAAGAGCACAGCAAAAAGTTGAAGCTAGAAACTTTGATATTAGAAAAACGTTAATTAAATTTGATAACGTTTTAAATGACCAGAGACATGTCGTATTTTCACAAAGAAAAGATGCAATGAATAGCCAAAACATTTTCGACTACTCTGATGAATTTTTAAAGGAAATAATTGAAGATATCATCAAATTAAAAATCCAAAATTTATCAAACCCTAAAAGTAATGAGTTTAACAATCGTTTAAAGCAAATTGTGGGTAAAAGTTTTGATGAATCAGAGTTAAAAGGATTAATTTCTGGAAAAGACAGCGAGTTAAAAGAACGAATTACCCAAAAATTTTCAGAGTCTAGAAACGAAAGAATTAAAATTTTAGGTGAAGATCATGCTAAAGAAATTGAGAAAAGAATTTTCTTGCAATCGATAGATCTTAATTGGAAATCTCATATTCAATACCTTGAACAACTTAGACAAGTAGTTGGGCTGAGATCATATGGCCAGCGAGATCCTTTAGTTGAGTACAAAAAAGAAGCTTTTGATTTATTTTCTAATTTACTTGATAAATTAAAATTAGATTTTGTAACTATTCTAATGAATCTAAAAGTTGTTACTGAGCAACAAGAAGAAAATAAAAAATCAATGGTAGATCAAATTAAAAGTGGGAAAAAAATTGGTAGAAATGAACCTTGCACATGTGGATCTGGAAAAAAATTTAAACATTGCTGTGGAGCTTTGTAAAATTTAAAACAGACTAAAAGCAATAACCAATAAAACTAAACCAACAATTGTTGAGCCAATCAAAACCTTTTTTGATTTTAGAATTTTGTCAAAATTATTATTCTTGATTGTTAATGTACTTAAGTCTTCTGAATTACTGATAAACCCTTGATTTCTTCCAATTTTTAAAAACTTATTTTTTCTTTCATTCATAATTTCTTCAGATGATAAGTCTTTAAAGTAGTTTAAGTTTTTTGAAATAGAAGCTCTTAAATTATCTAACATTTGATCTTTATCTCTATGAGCACCTCCTAATGGCTCAGGAATTATCTCATCAATCACTTTTAATTCTAACAAATCTTTCGCTGAAAGCTTCATAGCTTTTGCGGCATCAAGCATTTTTTTAGGATCTCTCCATAAAATAGTTGCACATCCTTCGGGAGAGATTACTGAATAAATTGCATTTTCTAACATAATAACTTTATTTGATGATGCTAATGCTATTGCACCTCCCGAGCCTCCTTCTCCAATAATAATTGCTAAAGTTGGTACGCTAAGTTCCATGCAACACTCAATTGATTTAGCGATTGCTTCAGCTTGACCTCTCTCTTCTGCTCCAACTCCTGGGTATGCTCCTGGTGTGTCGATAAATGATATTATTGGGATATTAAATTTATTGGCTAAATTCATTAATCGAATTGTTTTTCGATATCCTTCAGGTCTCATCATTCCAAAATTTCTTTCAATTCTGCTCTCTAAATTTTCTCCTTTTTCTTGGCCTATTACTAAAACTGAAGTACCATTAAATTTTGCAAATCCGGTTAAGACAGATTTGTCTTCACCATAAAAACGGTCACCAGACAAAGATATGAAATCATCAAATAAATTATCAATAAAGAACTTAGATTTAGGTCTGTCCTCATGACGGGCCACCATTGTGGTTTGCCAAGGATCAAGGTTGGAATAGATATCTTTTAGTTTCTCGTCTAGCTCAGCCTGTGTACTTGATATTTTTTGGGTGTCTACCTCTGAAAGACCGTCTTGATTATACGGATCTTTTAGCTTTTCTATCTCAGACTCTAAATTTTTAATATCTGTCTCAAAATTAAGATAATTTTTCATGAATTGTTTATATTAGAAACTTAAATTATAAAAAAGGCAATAAAATGTTAACTAAAACTCATTTTTAGCATTATTAATTGACTTAAGATATTTAAACGATACAAATTTCCAA
>JAAZUY010000012.1 GCA_018623895.1 bacterium
CACCATGTCCTACTTCTCTTCTTCCAACAAATCCATATCTTCCTGTCTCTCCTACAGAAAATGGTGGAAAATTATAATGCAACATAAATCTTTTAGTATCCACTGGTCTGATGCCATCAATCAATTGGTTTTCTCCTAATGCTCCGAGAGTTACAACTCCCAACGCTTGAGTTTGACCTCTGGTAAAAAGAGCACTACCATGAGTTCTTTTTAAAACATCAATTCTATTTGATAGTTCACGTATTTCATCTAAACCTCTTCCATCCGGTCTAATTTTGTCTTCAGTAATGAGTCTTCTAGTTTCTTTTGTAACGATTTCATCTAAAATTTCCTTTACAAATTTTAATCGAAGTTTATTTCTCTCAAAATCTAAAAATTTGACTCCATCTAATTCTTTAAAAAAGGGTTTTGACTCATATTTATCCAAGATTTCAGATTTAATTTCATCAATCTTTTTGTATCTTTCAAGTTTATCTTGAGTAGAAACTGCTTTTTTAAGATTTTCCTCTGCAAGTTCCTTAACCTCACTCGTTAATTCATTCGTAGGTTCTAAAACTTCAAAGTCCATTTTTTTTACATCATATTCTTTCAAAATTTCTAGTTGAAAGTCACACAACTCTCGAATCATTTCATGTGCATAGAGAATAGCTTCTAACATATCTTTTTCTGATACCTCTTTCGCACCTGATTCAACCATGTTTATTGCTTCCTTAGTACCTGCAACAATTAAATCTAAATCTGAATTTTTCATTTCTTCAGGATTTGGATTGACTACAAGTGAACCGTCAATTCTACCTATGTGAACTGCAGCAACTGGACCATAAAAAGGTATATCAGACAAGTTTAGAATAAGTCCTGTTCCAAAAAATGATGCCATTTCAGGACTTGCATTAATATCACTAGATAGAACTGTATTAATTACTTGAACTTCATTCATAAATCCTTTTGGGAAAAGTGGCCTTATAGGTCTATCAATTAATCTAGAAGTTAATGTTTCGTGTTCTGAAGGTCTACCTTCTCTTCTTAAAAATCCTCCTGGGATTTTCCCTGCTGAATAAAGTTTCTCTTGATAAACCACCATTAAAGGAAAAAAACCTCTATCAGTTGCTTCTTTACTCGCTGTTACTACACTCATTACAGTAGATTCACCATATGTAACCATTACAGAGGCTTTTGCTTGTTTAGCTACTTCTCCAATTTCTACTTTTAAAACTCTTCCACCAAATTTCTTTTGGTATGTTTTTAATGACATATAAAATCTCCTTCATTTTATATAAATTTATATTTTTCAAATCTCACTTATAATATCATATAAATATCTTATTGTATATAAAAAAGGGATGTCTAACGACGGATCCCTAATTTAGTTATTAGCTCTTGATAACGATTGACATCTTTAAATCTAAGATACGATAACAACCTACGTCTATGTCCTATTTTTTGAAACAAACCTCTTCTTGAATGAAAGTCATGGATGTGAGTTTTTAAATGATCATTAAGTTCTGTAATTTCGTGTGTAAGTAAAGCAATTTGAACTTCTGGTGATCCTGTATCTTTTTCGTCTCTACGGTAGGACAAAATAATTTCTTGTTTTTTTTCAGCCGTTAAAGCCATATAAAACTCCTTTGCGATAAACTAAAGTGAAGGTCTAGCCGTACACCTTGTATTCGACTCAATTATTTTACCATATTTTTTTTATAATTCAAATTTTAACAAATTGATCAACAGGCAATACAAATACTGTAGCACCTCCAACTTCAACCTCTTGAGGAATCGCAGAAAATGCTCCGAACTCATTGAGAATAGTATTTGGAACTAATTTTTGTCTTTTCTTAGAGTTTTTTTCAATAAGTTCCAAAACATTAACGACTTTTTCATCATTAAGTCCAATCATAAATGTTACATTTTTAGATTTCAAAAAACCACCTTCTGTAGCGAGCCTTGTGACAAAATGTTTCTCATTAACTAAAGCTTTTTGAACTTTTAAAGCATCATCATTAGATACAATTGCAATCATTAATTTCATATATTACCTCACTTAAATATTATACCATATTAATATAGCGATCAATAATGGTTTTTTTATCATGATTAAGCTGTTCTTTTAATTCTTCTAGGTTTTCAAATTTATGTTCATTTCTAATATGTTCAATAAAATAAATTCTAATAGACTGGTTATAAATATCTTTATTGAAGTCAAAAATATTTACCTCTAATTTAATTTTATTGTTAGAGTTAATAGTAGGGTTATATCCAACATTACACATTCCATCGTAAAATTTTTTATTATAAAAAACCTTAACATAATAAACTCCATTTTTAGGAATCTTATAATTACCATAGTCAACATTAGCTGTTTTATATCCGATTTTATTCCCGATTTTTAATCCATGTTCAACAATGCCTTCTATAGAATAATTTCTTCCAAGAAGACTACTTACTTTTTTTACGTTTCCATTAGCTAATTCTTCTCTTATTAAAGTAGATGAAACTTTTCCATATTTTTCTTTGTAATCTTCAACTTCAATAATTTCAAAATGTTCTTTTAAATCAGATAACTTTCCACTTGCTCTATATCCAAACTTAGTATCCTTCCCTGAGACAACTCTAACAACGTTTAAAGATTTTAAAAATGAAATAAATTCATTCACACTCAATTTTGAAAACTCATTATCAAAATTAATGATAAAAAAATTATGTATACCTTGTTCAGATAAAATCTTTTCATTGTCTTTTTGACTTGACAAATATTTAAAATCTTCATTCTTAAAGAATGCTTTCGGATGAGGATGAAAAGTCATTATTGAAGGGTCACTATCTTTATAGGACTTTATAATCTTTATCAATTTTTGATGACCTAAATGAATGCCATCAAAATTTCCAATGCAAATTGTTATTTTTGAGTTGTTATTTATATTTTTATATTTTCCTTTTAGAACTGTCATTAATTTATCACCGGTTTAAAAGAATTATTTTCTGTTGGAACATAATAGGCTATAAACTCACCTTTTTTGTTATAAACACAAAAAGGCTCTTCTTTATTATATTGCCTTGAATCTAATACTAATCCATTTTTGACCTTGCTTATAAGAAATTCATTTAAGATTATTTTTTTATTTTCCTGAAATATTTCATCAAAAGTTACCAAGTCATCAATTCCAATTGTTTCTATACATTTTGCTTTTCTAATATTAAATTTACCTGAAGATATTCTCTTTAATTCTAAAACATGACCAAATGTTTTACATCTTTTTCCTAAATCATCTGCGATAGTTCTAATGTATGTACCTTTACTCACGGTCAAACTTAATTCCAAAAATGGTGGATTATAATCTATGATTTTATGACTATGTATTTTGATTTTTACTTTTTCTCTTTTTACATCAAGACCTTTTCTTGCATATTCATATAATTTTTTTCCAGCTATTTTTTTTGCAGAAAACATTGGCGGCATCTGAAAATATTCTTTCATCTTTAATAGTTGTTCTTCAACCTCATTTATACTTGGTAAATATTCTGAAACTCCCTTTTTTTTGCCTAAATAATCCTGAGTGTCCGTCTCTTCTCCAAACTTTATCATAGCTTGATAAGATTTTTTTTGATTCAAAAAAAGACTTGCAATTTTTGTAGCTCTTCCAACTAATATTACCAACAAACCCGTCGCAAATGGATCAAGAGTTCCAGCGTGTCCTACTTTTGAAACATTGAATTTTTTTCTGATATGCTTAACGACTTCGAATGAGGACATATTTTTTGATTTATCAATTAAAAATATTCCATCCATATTTTTTCCTTTTCATTAAAATAAAAAGCACTATGAGTGCTTACTTATTCAAATTATTAATCCAATCAAGTAATTTTTCTTTTGGTTGGTAACCCATTTTTCGATCAACTTCTTTTCCATCTTTATAGAGTAATACAGTTGGTACACTTTTTATTAATACTTCCTTTGCTTGTTCTCTATATTCATCTATATCTATTCTACCAAAATCAACTTCATTTAATTCTTTATCTATCTTTTCAAGAACAGGCTTCAACATTTTACATGGTCCACACCAAGTAGCATAATATAAAACAATTGATAATCCTTTTTCTCCAACGAAACTTTTGTATTCTTGTCCTTTATATTCATTCATTTTAAATCTCCCTAAAATAGTCTATATAAAGTATAATATTTTAGTTATTTTTTTTCAAGCTTATTTTGTTATTTAAGTTCTATAACGGTAACTCCAGCCAGACCTTCTCCTTCTTTTCCCAAACGGTGTGATTTTATGTAATCTTTTCCTTTAATAAATTCATATACTGCTTTTTTTACTGCACCTGTTCCAAATCCATGAATAACGGAGAATTCTTTGATATTTGACAAAATTAAATCATCAATATGTTTTTCAAGAGCAAATTTAACCTCTTCAAATCTGTATCCTCTTAAATCTAAATTTAAATTATGATTAGTTCTTTTTACTGTATTATTTTTAATACTTTTTTCTTCTCTTTTTAAGATGTCATTATTAGGAACTAAATCTTTTGATTCAAAATATATTTCAAATTGACCCAATACAACTTTAAATTTGTTTTTTTTCTTCTCTATAATTGTTCCGACTTGGCCATATCTTTCTACTTTTACTTGATCTCCAATTTCAAAATTATTTTTATTTATCTTTTCTTTTTTTGATTGAATATTATTAATTTTGCCTCTAATTCGAGAATAGTCATTAAAATCAATTTGTTTTTTTGAGAACTCTTTTAAATAATTTTTTACTTTTTTAATCTTTTTATCTAATTCATCAGTTTTTTTCTTTAAAGCAACTTCAATAATATTTTGTTTCTTTTTCTCAAAATTTAGTCTTTTGTTTTCAAAATCTTGAATTTTCTTATTAAACATTTGTTTTTCAATCATATATTTTGTTTCTTTATTTAATATATCTTTTTCTTTTTTTTGTAACTCAATTAAAAGTTTATCAGTTTTTGAGAGATTGTTGTTAAATATTTGTTTTGAATTTTCTAATATTGATTTTTGCAAGCCCAACTTTTTGGCAATATCAAGTCCATGTGATTGTCCAAAAATACCTTCAACGATTTCATAAAGTGGTGTAAGAGTTTCTAAATCAAATGCAACTGAAGCTATTTTTAGATTATTTGTTATTGCATATTCTTTTATTGCTTGAAAATGAGTAGTTACAAAAAGCATTGCTCCCTTAGTCAAATATTCATTCATAATTGCCTTTGCAATAGATACTCCCTCTTGTGGATCTGTTCCCGAACCTATTTCATCAATTAATATTAAGGTTTTAGAATTTGAATGATTTATGAAACGGATTTGTTTACTTAGGTGATTTGAAAATGTTGACAAATTCTGATGAATAGATTGGTAGTCGCCAATATCAGCAAAGAGATTTTCAAAAACCATAATTTTAGATCCCTCTTCAGCAGGAATATACAAACCTAACTGTCCTAATAATTGAATAAGTCCAACAGTTTTTAACGCAACAGTTTTTCCTCCAGTGTTTGAACCTGTAATAAATAATGCTTTACTTTCTTTTGATAAAGTAATATTTATTGGAACAACTTTGCCTTTTAAATGAGGATGTCGAGCATTTATTAAATTAATTTCTTTAGAAGAAAAATTTGGCCTTGAATAATATTTTCTATTACAATATACTGCTTTTGCTTGGTAAACATCATAAAATGTTAGCATATCAACTAATTCTACTAATTCAGAGTTATTTAATTTTATTAACAATGAAATTTTTTCTAATATAAGTTTTATTTCATTTTTTTCTTGCTCTATTAATATAAGTTTCTTTTGTCGTAAGTTTGATGAAGATGACGGCTCGATATAAATAGTTTGCTTTGTATTAGATATATCAATTATATTTCCTTTTACTTTATTTTTATATTTGTCTTTAATTGCTATACATAAGGAATTTCCCCTATTATAAACTATGTTATTACTTAGATATTGTCTATGTTTTTTTAATTCTTCATTTATATTTTCAACATATAATTTTTCATTTCTTTCAATTTTTTTTCTAATTTTATATAAATCCTCAGTCGCATTATCCTTAATTATTCCATTTTTATCTAAATACACATCTAGTTTTACTTTGAGTTTGGATAGATCTGATGGTTTATTTTTTGTAAAAAAACTGTTATCTTTAAGACCTTTTTTTACTATTTTTTTAAAGTTAAGTATTTCAATTGATGTTAATACAGTTTTATATACATTCTTTAACTCGTTTAAATTTAAAAAATATCCTTTCACTATTAATTCCAAAAGATTTAAGATATCATAGTTTTCAATTAAAGGAATTTTATTAAAAGTATTATTAATTTCAATAAGACTGTCTATATTATCTAGAGATTCGTTAATTAACGCATTATCAAAAGAAATGTTTTGTGATAAGATTTTTGTTTTTGCTCTTAATCCCAAAGCATATTTAGAAATTTTTTCTAATTCTATATTTAATTCAAGAACATCGCTATCAAAAGCCACTTAAAACTCCTTAATTATCTCTTTTTATGATATAATAATACTATGAAATACTATTCAATGTCAGTTAATGAAACTCAGCTAGGTAAATTAAATAAACTTTATGTGAATCATCTTTTGGAAGATAAGAACCCATATCTTCTTTTTCACGCTAAACATCTTGAGACTCATATTTTAGCATATAAATCAGGGAAAGTGTTATTACAAGGAAATAGAATTGATAAAGAAATTATTCTAATAAAAAAACATTTAAACTTATCTTATTATGAGGCTGTTGGTTCAGATGAAGTAGGAACCGGTGATGTTTTCGGTCCAGTTGTAGTATGTGCAGCTTTTATTGATCCGTCACAAATTCCATTTCTTGAATCATTAAACATCAGAGATTCCAAACAGATTAATGATCCTACAATTCTTAAGATTGGAAAAAAATTAGCACAAAAAATTAAACATACTCTATTAATATTATCTCCATTAAAGTACAATGAACTTTCTAAGAAATCAATCAACTTAAATAAAATGAAAGCCTTATTACATAATCAAGCAATTATTAAAACTTTATCAAAAGTAAATAAAAGTGTTCCTGTAATATTAGATCAATTTTGTCAACCCAATTTATATTTCAATTATCTTTCAAGCGAAACTCTTGTATATAGAAAAATTAATTTTTATACAAAGGCTGAGTCAATCCATATCTCTGTTGCTGTCGCATCAATAATAGCACGATATGCGTTTTTAATAAAATTAGATGAATATTCTAAAAAAATTAAAATGACTCTGAAAAAGGGAGCATCAACATTAGTTGATGACCAACTTAAAGAATTAATTCAAGAAGGAAAATTAAGTAATCTTCCAGAAATAGCAAAAATGAACTTTAAAAATGTAACAAAATTACTAGAGTTTTAATACTTTTTCAAATTCCTCAGGTAATTTAGTTTTAAATGTTAGTTCTTCTTTTGTATTTGGATGAATAAATGAAATCATATAAGCATGCAAATATTGTCCATAATCATTAAGTTTTTTTCCATAAACTGGATCACCAAGAATCGGAAATCCAATGTGTGATAAATGTACCCTTATTTGATGCGTTCTTCCTGTTTTTAACTCAATATCTAATAAAGAATAATTTTCGTAACTTTCTTGTTTTTTTATATGCGTTAGTGCGTATTTTCCTTCTTTATTAACTGCCATTTTTATTCTATTAATTTTGTGTCGCGATATAGGTAATTCTATATCAAGCTTTTTTTCTTTTAAATGGCCCTTGATTATAGCAAAATATTTTCTTTTTACCTGATGTTTTTTTATTTCTTCAGATAAATATGCATGAGCTTCATTATTTTTTGCAATTAATATAAGACCTGATGTATCTTTATCTATTCTATGAATTATTCCAGGTCTAATAGTACCATTAATATCAGATAAATCTTTTAGTTGATATAATAGTCCGTGAACTAATGTAGTTTTTTTATATGTTGATGACGGATGAACTACCAAACCACTTCTTTTATTCACCACTGCTACAAAATCATCTTCATAAACTATATCTAGATTTAAATTAACTGGTTCAAGGTCTATAGATACTTTATCAGGAAAATTTATTACAATCAGATCATCTTCTTTAATGATATATCCAGACTTATTTCTTTGACCATTAACTAAAACATTACCGTTTTTTATTAACTTTTTTATATAGCTCCTAGATATTTTTTCATTTTTTTCCTTCAAGTAAATATCTAATCTCATTCCTTCGTTTTCTTTTAATATTATACTTTTCATATTTTGTTTTTTCTTTCTCTTAATGAATCAATAAAAAATATTATTAAGCCGAAAAACAAGTACATGTCAGCAAAATTATTATAAAAATTAGGAAGTCCAATTACTTCTAACGGAATCTTTAAAAATGGAAAATTCATAAAATCAATAACAAAGCCATAAAAAATTCTATCCAATGCATTACCAAAGGTTCCAGACAGAAAAAGAATTACAGATATTGAATACAATTTCTTTGATTTAAAATCTATTTTCAAATATAAATAACCAAAAAATAACAAAGCAATTGTTGTGACAATAATAAATAATAAATTTTGTCCCTGAAGTAAACCAAAAGAAATTCCTCTGTTCTCAACATAGGAAATTCTTAGAATATTATCGACAATCAATATTTCTTTACCTGTATAAAAAAATCTCGCCAAAAACTTTGTTGCTTGATCTGCAAAAATTAACAAAAATATATAAAAGTAACCTTTTTTCATATAAACACCGCCAATACTATTATAGCGAAAAAGATAAAAATCAAGCTAACAATTTTTTTTTCATATCCTATTATGAATTTCAAGTTATATTTTGTAAGATCTATTTGATATCTAGATAAAAAAATTCTATAATAATGGAAATAAATTTGAATTCCAATAAAAATCAGAATTAACATTAATAAAACCAAAAGGTCTCTTAAATTATATAGAATTAAAAGATTGGTTATTAATAATAAAGGCGTTAAAGTAAATAATAAACTTATACTAAAAGATAAAAACGTAACCTTAAAAAGTGTAGATATTTTCATTTCTTTATTTAGTTTTTTTTGAAGATTAATAAATCTCATAAATCTTGATAAAATTTCTTTAAATCTTTTTTTCATTTTAAATTCTCCAAAAAATTTATTGCTTCATCAAAATTACTTATCGGAATAATTTTTGAGTTTTCAACTGAATTAAATATTTCTAATTGAGAAGAGGGAATCATAAAAAAATCTGAATTCGAGTAGGCAGTATAGTATTTTTGAATTAATCCTCCAACTGGTTTAACTTCTCCGTTTAATGAAATAACTCCTGTACCTGAGATCTTATATTCTAAAACTAATTGTTTTAATGATGCATATATCGATAGTGCAGTTATCAATCCTCCAGATGGACCTCCGATAAAATCTAATTCGTTGCTTAATGAAATTGCAGGGATCGATGAATTGATTTCATAATAAGAATCTAAATATAATTTAATATCAGGATTTTGATTTTGATATTCTAATCTTACCATTTTATTTTTTCTTATCAATTCAATTTTATAAATATTAATCGACTGAAATTGTTGAAAGTCAATTCCCTCAACTAGTTCAATATCATTTATTGTTCTTATTATATCCCCAACTTTGATATCATTTGATGAGTTTGACAAATTTACATATCCATGAAAACTATAATCAATAAACTTGTTTGCCTTTTTATAAGCTAATATAGCACTTTTATTAAAGGAGTTTTGTTTTTGAATTTGTCCAATTTTATATTTTTCAATGTTATTATTTTCTTTATTAAAATCATTTGTTTTAGAAATATTATCATTACTAATAAATTCAATGATCGATTTTTGTAAATAAGTTAGAGGACTATACGTTATAACAAAAATTGTATCCATTGAAAAGACATTATGGTTTTCAATTTTAAATATTTCTTCAGTAGCTTTGGTATCACCTGGTAATGTAGTTGAATAATCAGTTGGATAAACTGAAACGATAAAAAGATAAAAATAAGCAAAACTTAATATAATTAAAGTTTTTTTTAATATTTCATTATTTTTTTTCTTCATTTGATGCTAAGCCTAAATCTACATGACAATACCCATACGGGTTTTTATCTAAATAATCTTGATGATAATTTTCCGCTAGGCTATAATCTTTAGATTCTTTCACTTCTGTTCTTACTTTTCCGATATCATCTAGAAAATATTCCTTCATGAAATTATCAATGATGTTTTTATCTTCAATATTATTGTAATAGATGCCTGTTCTATATTGTTTTCCGACATCATTACCTTGTCTAAATTTTGAAAATGGATTAGATATTCTAAATAAGTGATCACAAATCTCTCTCAAGGAAATTACGTTTGAGTTGTACGTAATCTCGCATGCTTCTGTATGATTTGTAATTCCAGAACAAACCTCCTCATATGTTGGATTCATTTTATTTCCGTCAATATATCCAACAGTGGTTTTAATAACTCCTTTTAGTTGTTTATAGTATGCCTGAACACCCCAAAAACATCCTCCAGCAACAACAATAGTCTTCATTTTTTCACCTTTATCCCCAATTCTTTTAATTGGTTTTTTTCCACTTCATTTGGTGAATCCATCATTAAATCCCTTGCACTTTGAGTCTTTGGAAATGCTATAACATCTTTTATATTTTCAGTTCTAGTCATTAACATAACTAATCTGTCCAAACCAAGTGCAATTCCTCCATGAGGAGGTGTTCCATATCTGAGTGCCTCGGTAAAAAACCCAAATTTAGAAGATATTTCTGATGGATTCAAGTTAAGCATCTCAAACATTTTTTGTTGAACTTCTTCTTTAAATATTCGTATTGATCCACCACCAATTTCATATCCATTCAACACAAGATCATACGCTTTTGATTTTGCTTTAAGGGGCTTCTCTATCATTTCTTTTTCATTTTGTGGTGAAGTGAAAGGATGATGTCTCGCATATAAACGTTCATCCTCTTGGCTATATTCAAATAGTGGAAAATCAGTAACCCATAAAAAATTAAATTTATTATTATCGACTATTTCTAACATTTTTCCTAATTTTGAGCGAACCGTTCCCAATGGTTCAAAAACCTGATTGAAATTACCTGTTGATAATATCAATGTCTGCTCTTTTTTTCTTAGTAATGTAAGCA
>JAAZUY010000066.1 GCA_018623895.1 bacterium
AAGATATTTCTGATGGATTCAAGTTAAGCATCTCAAACATTTTTTGTTGAACTTCTTCTTTAAATATTCGTATTGATCCACCACCAATTTCATATCCATTCAACACAAGGTCATACGCTTTTGATTTTGCTTTAAGGGGCTTATCTATCATTTCTTTTTCATTTTGTGGTGAAGTGAAAGGATGATGTCTCGCATATAAACGTTCATCCTCTTGGTTATATTCAAATAGTGGAAAATCAGTAACCCACAAAAAATTAAATTTATTATTATCGACTATTTCTAACATTTTTCCTAATTTTGAACGAACCGTTCCCAATGGTTCAAAAACCTGATTGAAATTACCTGTTGATAATATCAATGTCTGCTCTTTTTTTCTTAGTAATGTAAGCAATTGTTCTTCTTTAAGGTGTTTCGTTAAAGGACCGCTAAATTCAGAAGTACTTTTTTTGACGTAAGTTAATATATTTCCACCATGTGTTTTATGAATTTGTGATAAGTGGTCTAAATCTTTTCTTGACAATAATTTATCAACAATTATATATGCCTGTTTTTCCTGTGAGAAAAGAGGTGAATCAGAATCTTTATAAGAATTATCAAGTTCTTGAATTAGCAAATCAAAACGAGTATCTGGTTTATCAGTACCGTATCTTTTTATTGCATCTTCGTATGTTATTTTTAAGAAAGGAGATTCAATTTTCAATTTTAAAACTTCTTCAAACGTAGAGACCATAATCGTCTCAATCAGTTCAATAATGTCTTCTTGATTAACAAAAGAAGCTTCAATATCAATTTGAGTAAATTCAAGTTGACGATCAGCTCTTAAATCTTCATCACGAAAACATCTTGCAAATTGAAAATATTTTTCAAAGCCAGCAATCATATATAATTGCTTAAATATTTGAGGAGATTGTGGCAATGCGTAAAATTGGTTTTCATAAATCCTTGAAGGAATAAGAAAATCTCTAGCTCCTTCAGGAGTTGATTTACCTAATATAGGAGTTTCTAATTCGTGAAAATCTTTGCTTAAAAGTGCTTTTCTGATAGCCTGAGAAATTTTTGATCTCATGATTATAAACTTTTTCTGTTCTAGTCTTCTTAAATCTAAGTATCTATACTTTAATCTGGTACTTTCTAAAGAGTCAGTCGTATCAATGACTTGAATTGGAGGATTCTCACTTGAATTGATGATTTCAATTTCATCAATCTGTACTTCGATTTCTCCAGTTCTTAGTGATAGGTTTTTTGATTTTCTTTCCACTACGATTCCAGTAATATAAACTACGAATTCCTGTCTTAGAGATATAGCTTTTTCGTAACCATGTGATTCATGATCTATTGTTAATTGTGTGATGCCATATTGATCTCTTAAATCAATGAAAATCAATCCACCCATTCGTCTAGATTTAGATACCCATCCTCTTAAAGAGACTTTTAAACCAACGTCAGCAATATTTAATTGATTATTATTATGAGTTATTTTCATTTTTTTACCTCAAGATTTTCTCTTAAATATGCATCTAATTCTTCATATTTCAATTCAACTTGACTATGCTGTTGCAAATTCCTTACTTGAACAATGCCTTTACCTGAAGTCTTTGAATCAAAAATTAAAAGATATTTAGAACCTAGTCCCAATGCATTTTTAATTTCAGTTTTAAGAGTGTTTGATTTATATCCAAAATATACTTTAAAATTCTTCATTCTTAGATTACTAAAAATAATGTAAGAATCCAATGAGTCTACATCATCTATATATGTTAAGAAAATGTCAATATTTTCAGGTAGAGAATTTAAACTATTTTTTAAATTAAGCAGTCTTTCAACTCCAAATGCAAATCCAACTCCTGATACCTTAGGTCCACCTAATTCATTTACCAAATCATTATATCTTCCTCCGCCTCCAACAGCATTATGGCTAGATGAATTCAATTCAGAAGTTTGAAATTCAAACACAATTTCTGAGTAGTAATCTATTCCCCTGACTAAGGTATGATCTATTTCGTATGAAATATGTTTTTTATCTAAAATTTTTAAAGTTTGTTGAAATTCTTTAGCTTGCTTCTGAGATATATAATCTAAAGTTTTCGGAGCATTAATTAATAATTTTCTATCTGTCTCAGATTTTGAATCCAGAATTCTCAAAGGATTTTTTTCAATTCTTAATTGTGATTCTTTTGATAAAGATTCTTTTAAAGGTTTTAAATAATTTGATAAGTCAATCTTAAATTTGGAAAGCTCTTCATGATTTCCTAAATAATTAATCTTCAATTTGAAATCTTCTATTCCAATTCCTTTAAGAAAATTGTATGCCATAGAGATTAATTCTGCATCTTGGGTAAAATGTTTATTTCCAATTAGCTCAGCGCCAATTTGATAAAACTCTCTATATCTATTTTTTTGAGGTCTCTCATATCTAAAAAATGGTCCGATGTAATAATATGAAGAAAAATGTCCTGGACTAAATATTTTGTTTTCAACATAACTTCTTACTATTCCAGCTGTTCCCTCAGGTCGAAGAGTCAATTTTCTATTTGCTCTATCTAAAAAGTCGTATGTTTCTTTAGTAACCATATCAGACAGTTCACCATTTCTATGAAATAATTCATACGATTCAAAGATTGGAGTTCTTATAAATTCAACATTATATTTTTTCATAAATTTATGTGTAAAATTTGTAAGTTTCACAAATTTTTGGCTTTCTGTGGGTAGTAAATCATTCGTTCCTTTTGGTCTGGATATCATATACATTACTCCATTTCTAATGTTATAGTTACGGGCCCAACATTTGTATAAGTTACACTCATGTTTGCTCCAAAATTACCACTTAATGTTTTAATTTTATTTTTAAATTCTTTGTAAAGATTATAGTAGATTACTTTTGCCTCTTCAAATTTAGCACTTTTTGAAAATGATGGTCTATTACTTGATGATACATCACCAAAGAGAGTGAATTGTGAAATTAACAAAACTTTTCCATCTACATCATTAATATTAAGATTTAACTTCTTATTTTCATCTTCAAATATTCTTAAATTTAAAATTTTATTTACAATCTTATTATAATCTATTTTTATATCATTTTTACCAATTCCAACATAAATTAATAAACCAAAGTCAATTTTTGCTATACATAAATGATCTTGAAGAATTTGAGCATTTTTTACCCTTTGAATTACAAATCTCATATTATATCTCTTTCAACTTCAATTATCTCTTTGATTTTTTTCAAATTAACCATAGTATTTTGAATATCAAGTAATTTTTTAACAGTAATTCTAACTTTAACTATTGTTTCTAAATTCTTATTGTGATTAACATTTAATTCAATTATTGCCATTCCAGACGCATTTATGTTAGCTAC
>JAAZUY010000067.1 GCA_018623895.1 bacterium
AAGTTTTTTCTTAATTAAACTTATAAATGGTTTATTGATTTAATCAGTTAGTATGTTATATAATTATAACAAGGAGTGAATAATTGATAAAAATTAAAAATTTAACAAAATTTTATGGAAGTAATAGTAGAGGTGTTTTAGATCTTTCTCTTGAAGTAAAAGAGGGTGAAATTTTTGGTTTTATTGGTCCAAACGGTGCAGGAAAGAGTACAACAGTTAGAACATTGCTTAATTTAATATTTCCTACAAGAGGAAGTGCTCAGATAAACGGTATGGATTGCGTCAAAGATTCAAATAAAATAAAGAGAATGGTAGGTTATATTCCCTCAGAAATTCATTTTTATGGTGAAATGAGTGTAAAAAAATTTCTTGACTATTCTTTTGGATTTCATCAAAAAATTGATCACGATTACATAAAAGACTTAATTAAGACATTGGATCTTGATACTTCAAAGAAAATAGGAAGTTTATCATTGGGAAATAAGAAAAAACTTGCTATTATTCAAGCATTAGGTCATAGACCCAAACTTCTAATTCTTGATGAGCCGACAAGTGGATTAGATCCTTTGATGCAACATACATTCTTTGAAATTTTACTTCAAGAAAAAAAAAGAGGCACAACAATATTTTTTAGCTCACATATTCTTTCTGAAGTTCAAAAAGTTTGTGATCGTGTAGGTATAATAAAAGATGGAAGATTGGTAAGAATAGAGTCGGTAAAAAACATTATCAGCAATCAATCTAAGAAAATTAAAATAAAAACAAGAAAAGAGATTACTAAAACAGAAGAAATGCTAGATTTTAAAATGATCAATAATCAATATACATTTCTTTACAAGGATGACTTAAACCATTTAATTAAATTATTAAGCTCCTATGATATAGAGGACTTGATAATAGAGGAACCATCCTTAGAGGAGATTTTTATGGATTATTATGAATCAAAGGAGAAAGCATGAAAAATATTATTAAGTATGAATTTAAAAGAAATTTTAGATCGTTAGTTTTATGGACAACTATTATAGTAGGTTTATCAGCATTAATGATAGTTTTATTTCCAGCTTTTGAAGATAGTATGGGTGAAATGTTAGAAATGTTCGATTCTTGGCCAGCAGGATTTCTTGAGGCATTTGGTTTAGGCGAAGGTGGTCTTGATATGGGTAATATTTATGGTTGGTATGGAGTAGAGGGCTATTTGTTTGTACTTTTGATTGGTGGAAGTTACTCTGCTGTTTTAGGATCATCTATTCTCTCAAAAGAGGAGGATGAGAAAACAATTGAATTTCTTTTATCAAAACCTGTTAGTAGAACAAAAATTATTTTCGGAAAAATATTTGTAATTATACTAAATCTTTTTTTACTCAATTTATTTATGAGTATTGTACTGTTTTTTTCATTTGTTTTATTTGGTGAATTTGATTTTCTAGTTTGGGCATTATTTTCTTTTGCGCCGTTACTGCATCAATTTTTCTTTGCATCAATTTCATTTTTGATAAGTGTATTTATTACAAAATCAAGAGCTGTTATAAGTATTTCTCTTGGATTAGTGATTGGTTTATACGTTGTTGAAATTATTTCTAAATTAACAGATTCAGCTGAATTTTTAAAATTTTTAACACCTTATGAATATGTAAATGCTGTTGATATTGTAAATAATAATAATATTCAAGGAATATATCTTTTAATAACTTTTATAGTTATTACATTATCATTTGTATTAGCATGGATGTTTTACAATAAAAAAGATATAACTACATAAAATTAAGTGAGGACATTATTAAGTGAAAGGCAAGATTGAATATTCGTTAATTAGAACTTTTATTCCGAGCAAAGATCATGATTTATCAAGGGATTTCTACAAAGATTTGGGATTTGAAATATCTTGGGAAGACAAAGATTTATTGATTTTTGGGCAAGGACGTCAAACTTTTTTTCTGCAAAGATACTATAATAAAGTTTGGGCAGAGAATTTTATGATGCAGGCATTTGTGAAAGATTTGGAAGCCTTATTTAATCATGTTAAGGAACTAAAAAAAAAGTATAAAATGATAAGATACAAAAATATTTTTAAGGCGGATTATGGATTAACTTTTCATTTGATTGGTCCAAGTGGAGAGTTGTGGCATATGATGCAATCAGATTAATACAAAACACCCAGTTTGGGTTTTTTTTTGTATCTATTGTATAATTATTTTGATATTAATTTGGAGGATAAAATGAAAATCGTTGTTGCAATTGGAGGTAATGCATTAGGAAATAATGTAGAAAATCAAAAACAAAACGTAAAAATCACAGCTAAATCGATAGCTAATTTGGTTGAATCAGGCCATCAGATAGTATTAGTTCACGGAAACGGGCCACAAGTTGGAATGATAAACAAAGCTTTTGAAGGAAATGGTATGCCGTTTCCTGAGTGTGGTGCAATGAGTCAAGGTTATATAGGATTTCATTTGCAAAATGCAATCAAAAATGAATTTTTGTATAGGGGTATTCAGAAAGAGGTTACAACGATTTTAACACAAATAAAAGTTGATAAAAATGATCCAGCTTTTTCAAACCCTACAAAACCAATTGGGTCATTCTTAAGCTTTGATGAAGCTCAAGAAATGAAAAATAAAAATGGATATGATTTTGTTGAAGATTCTGGAAGAGGATTTAGAAGAGTTATCGCGAGTCCAAAACCTGTTGATGTTATTGAGAAAAAAATTATTAAAGAATTATTTGAATCAGACAAATTGATTATAGCTGCTGGAGGTGGAGGGATTCCTGTTATATTAGAGGATAATGAATTAAAAGGAGTCGATGCAGTTATAGACAAAGATTACGCTGCAGCTAAAATTGCTGAATTAGTGGAGACAGATCTTCTGTTAATACTTACTGCTGTAAATTGTGTTAAACTACATTTTGGTACAAAAGAGGAAACAAATATTAAAAGTCTTAATTTGAGTGAGATTGAAAAATATACACAAGAAAATCATTTCAAGGTGGGAAGTATGAAACCTAAGGTAGAGGCTTGTAGGACTTTTATCAAAAATAACAAGACAAAACTAGCAATAATTGCATCGCTTCATGAAGCTGATAGCGCAGTAAAAAAGAAATCTGGAACCATAATTAAGTATTTGTGAGTCGGTAACATTACATAATATTGATTTTTTTAAGGTATAATGATTTTAGTGTGAGGAAATTTATGAAAAGAAAAACAAAAATAATATGTACAATTGGACCTTCTGTAGATAGTAAGGTAATGATTGAAAAGTTGATAAATGCGGGTATGAATGTTGCGAGATTAAATTTCTCTCATGCAAATCACCAAGAACATTTAAACAGGATTAAATT
>JAAZUY010000068.1 GCA_018623895.1 bacterium
TCTGGATTAAAAAGAGGATTATTTGAAAATACGGGGTTATCGTAGAGAGAGGCATTCGCTAAAGAATCTAAATCAAGAACTAGAAACGCTTCTTCATTTAAGGTGCTAAAATTTTCATCTATATAATCCATTAATCTTAAATTCATGTCTGAAGAAGAATAAAAAAGAATGTAGATCACTTGAGCATTAATAATCTTTTCATAAATATCATTAAATTTTTCAATATCACTAATAAAATATTCAAATGTCCCAAAAGATCCAATGTCGTTTTCACCTATAATATATTGTAAATCTGAAGAATCAACATGAACAAAATTTACCAGTGGATCTTCAACTTCGACATTTCCAGAATTTAGTGATGTAAAAATAATAAATCCAACAACACCCAATGTTAAAAATATTACCCATAGTCCTATCTTAAGAATTATCTGTTCCCCTTTTGAAACATTTCTTTTATTTTTTTCATTTGATTTTTTCATAATTATTTTCCTTCTTCAATGATAACCATCGCGGCTGCATAATTATCTGTATGAGTAATTGAAACAGTAATATTTTCATTATTTTTAAAAAAATCAGTTTTTACATATGGTTTGCCAGACTCTTCATGAAGAATTGAAAAATCTCTATAATAAGTGTCGCCTGGACCTTTAGATATTGCTTTAAATATTGCTTCTTTGGCAGCAAATCGACCTCCAACAAATTCTAATTTGACAGAGTCATTGACCAAATTTTGATATTCATCAAGCTCGCTTTTCGAAAGAATTCTTTCAATAAATTTATCAGATAAAATTTCTTTTATCCTTTCCAGCTCAACAAGATCTATTCCTATCCCTATAATCACTTTAGTTTGTCCCCCTTATGTATTTTGCAATTTGTTTTATCTTTTGAAATCTATGATTTAATCCTGACTTACTTATTGGTTCATTATATATTTTCTCATAAATTATTGTTAGTTCCCTTAAATTAGCATCTTTGTTTTTTAACCTAAGATCAATGACCTTTTTCAATTTTTCGTTATATTCTTGTTTTATACTAAGAAGTGTTTTTATATCTTTGATTTGTTCTACTGAAGTTTTTAGTGATTTTTTTTCATTTGCTATTTCACAATTAATTATTCTATTAATTGAATTGTTAAAGTCTCTCTTAATTCTAATATCTTCAAATTTAAACACACTGTTTTGTGCTCCGATTCTCATTAAAAAATCACTGATTTTTTCCGCATCTTTAAGATATGCAATAAACTTCTTTCTTCTTTTTGATATTTTAAATTCTAAATCAAAATTTAAACATATCTTCTTTAATAAATTTAAAAGATCTATTCTTTCGCTACTTATCTCTAAATGATAATTGCTCTTAATGGGGTTATTTACTGATCCTGAACATAGAAAAGCTGCTCTTAAAAACGACACCTTTGATTCTATTGTTGATAATATTAAATCAGAAGAATGATCAATATCATCTAGCAATTTTATCTCTGATAAAATTTCTTTAATGTTAGTTAATATTTGAATTATTATTTGAGGTTTTTTTTTTAGTTTAAATTGTTCTTTTTTTATTAATTTGGTTTCTGTATTGTATAAAGATTTTGTTGCTAATAGAAATCTTTTTCCTACTGTAGGATTATTTGTTTTAAATTCTATCAATCGTTTTTCTTTACTTATTACTATGTTTCCGTTAAAAGATACAAACGCCAAAAATTCAGCTAATTTCTCATTAACATTTTCTATTGGAATTGATACTAATTCTTCTTTTACTATTTTTGTAAATGACAATTATTTTATCTCCTCTAAATATTTAATTACATTTTGCGCTGCGATTGCACCATCACCCGTAGCAGTAACAACTTGCCTTATTTGCTTCTTATTTACATCACCACAAGAAAATATTCCTTTTTCTTTTGTTTCCATTTTTTCATTTACAACTACAAAACCATAGCCATCTAAAATATCAAATTTTTTCATAAAGTTTGTTGCCGGAATCATACCAATATATTCAAAGACTCCTTCTGCTTTAACTGTTCTTTCAACACCATCACTATCTTTGAAAAGAACACCATCCATTTCTCCTTTATCATCTTTAATGAATTTTTTTACGTTTGAACCAAAATATACTTTTACATTTTTTGTATTCATCAATTTATTTACAGCTTTTGCCTCAGCGGTGAATTTATCTAAATTTTGTATTATTGTCACTGATTTTACAAATGTAGAAAGGAATTGAGATTCCTCAACTGCAGAATTTCCTCCTCCTATTACGACTACATCTTTACCTTTATATATTGGCCCATCACATATTGCACACCAACTTATTCCGTTATATGAAAGTTCTTCTTCATTCTCAACGCCTAGTTTTCTGGGAACTGTTCCAGAAGCAATTGTTATTGATTTGCTTGTATATTTGTTGTTTTCAGTAATTATTTCAAAAAAATTCTTATTATTTTTTTCCACTCTTATAACTTTTTCATAAATTATATCTATATTTAATTTTTCTGCATGCTCTAACATATCTGTGGCTAATTCAATAGAGCTAAAGTTTTTTGAACCCGTATAATTTTCAATCTCATTATAATTAACTAACTGTCCTCCGGGAACCCTTGATTCAAATATTGCAATTTTAAGATTTGCTCTCTTTAAGTAAATGCTTGCCGTTATCCCTCCCGGGCCAGCTCCAATGATAAGATTATCAAACATTTTTTTCTCCTTTAAATTAAATCTAATATAGATTTTAAATCATCTACAACAAAATCAGGATTATGATCTAATATTTCTTTAATTCTATAAGAATATGTAACACCACAACTTAAAATATTAGCTTTTTTTGCTGAAATTATATCATTTTCATGATCACCTATATAAATTACATTTTCATTTCTAATATTAAAATAATCAAGTGCTTTATTTATTGGTTCAGGGTCTGGTTTATGCTTTTCTACATCTTCGTAACCGACAAGAAATTCAACATATTTTGATAAACCTGTTTTTTCTAAATGTTGCATAGCCACATCTTTCATTTTTGAAGTAACTACTCCTATTCTTATATTCATTTGTCTTAATACATCTAGTGTATTTTTTGCATTTGGGTATTCTTTTAAATTCTCTTTGATCATATTTTCAGAGGTTTCTCTATAGTGTCTTATTATCTCATTTATATCATGATTGTCATTAGTATAATTGCCAAAGGTCTCAGAAAGAGTCTGCCCTAGGAATTCTGTAATCACGCTCTCTACATCTACATTATTGAAATATTTTTTAAAAGTCTCTCTAAAAGAATTCATTATAATTTCTGTAGATTGGATCA
>JAAZUY010000001.1 GCA_018623895.1 bacterium
CTTATCTATTCTAGAAATTAATGAAGAGCTTATTTATTCTGAATGGCCAACATATGATCAGAAAAAGACAGAAGAAAAGGACGTTCAAATTGTTGTACAAGTTAATGGAAAATTGAGAGCAAAAATAAATATGAAGAGAGATGAAAATCAAAAGAATATCGAAAATGCTGCATTTGAACAAGAAAATGTAAAAAAATTTACAGAGAATTTAAAAATATATAAGATTATTTACATAAAAAATAAGTTAATAAATATTGTGGTTAAATAAATTTTAAAAAAATACCAATAAATATATTACATTTATCGTATTATAAGTGAGAAGATATGGATCGACTATCTATTTTTGTTAAAGCATTTAAATCCGGTGATTTCAAAAAATTTGAGTTGTTTTATGATCTTGTTTCTCCAGCAATTTTTTTTACAGTAAAAAAATATATAAAAGATGCAATGATTATAGAGGATATTATGCAGGAAGTCATGTTAAAATTTATTAACAATATTCATAATGTTGATCCAAAAAAAAATATCAAAAGCTATTTGACAACAATTGCTAGAAATAAATCAATTGATTTGTTAAGAAGTAAAAAAAATCTTGAGTATGATGATAATCACATATATCAACTAGAAATTGATTACGACTATGAAAATAAGTATATATGGCTTTTGGATACTTTAGACAAGAAGAAAAGAGAAATAGTTTATTTAAGAGTAATTGAAGAATTAAAGTTTAAAGACATTGCTGTTATTGTTGAAGAACCTCTCAATACTGTTTTATGGAGATATAGAGAAGCTATGAAAAAGTTAAAAAAGGAGTTAAAGAATAGTGAGACTTAAGAGTATTATAAAATCCTTAGCAAAAAAATCAGAAATTCCTCAAATCAGTAAGTCTATATTGAAAAACATTAATATCAATAAAAGAAAAAACTATTTTGATTTTCGTATGCTGACTTTACAAATATCTTCAATCCTAATTCTTTTGATTGGATTTTTTATATTCACTAATAACTTTCAAAGTAATATTTATGCTTTTTCTAATTATGATGAAGTTTTGATGAATGCCACAAAAATTGCTTATTCCTATGAAGAAATGGAAGAAGAACAATCTTTAATTTCAAATACCACATTTAATGAAGAACAATATAAAAAACTTCTCAGAGAGGAAATGCCGATGCTTTCAAAATTTGTTAGTAAATTTGAATCAATTCTGTTTAGTAACAAAAAGAATTATTCAAAATCAATTTTTGAAAAAGATATCAACTATAGCTTTAATTATATGGATTTCAACAATGAATCATTTGATCATGATATAAAATTATCAAAAAAGTTCAGAAACAATAATGAAGATAGATTTGATTTCAACGGTAAAATAAATAGTGAATTTGAATTTGAGGGGAGCACAGATTATGATCAAAATAGGCACCTCTTTAACATAGAAATTAGAATGAGAAAATTTACTTTTAATATATCTTATGATGATGAATCGAAAAAATATAAGAAGACAGTTTTTTTCAATGAAAATCATATTTTTGAATACTATTTTGTTATAAGTTATGATAAATATGATTTACCTAAGGTAGAAATTGATTACACTAGAGAAAATTCAAATATCTCAATTATTATATCCAGAAACTTTAAGAAAAAAGGAATAAAAATTGAATATGATATCGATAAAGATATCCTAATGCAAGGATATATGATTATTACTCTTAAGGGTAAAATAAAATATAATTTAGAAATATTTGACGATTCAGGAATTTCATTTGAATATGATTGTTACAGGCCATTTATAAGAAGGCGATTAAATAATTTTTAAAAATTTACCAATAAAAATATAGTTTATAACGTATTAGATATGAGGAGAATATTTATGAAAAAAATTATATGGATTTTAGTAGTATTTGCTGGATTAAGTTTGATTTTTTTTGGGGTCAGCAGAATAGATTCATCAGCTAGAGAAGCAGAAGCATACCTCGATATTGTAATGAATGTAGATGAAGATAATATATATGATGAAGAAACTTTTCCACGAGTAAGAAATAGAAGATTTGGGAAACCTATTTTATTTTTAAAAATAGGTCAGACTATTAAAGAGAAAATTGTTATGAAAGCAGAAGAGTTAGGAATTGAACCAAACGAATATGTTCTCTCTGTAACAATATCAACATATTCTGAATTGTATGATTACGAAGAAATGATTGACAACTTTTCAAATTTAAATGAAGAAGAAAAAGAAAATTATATAAATGAGTTGAAAGCTTTTTTAGTTGAAAATTCTGAGATTCTTAGAGAAAAGTTAGACGAGATAAAAAATGAAATACATCCATTATTAAATGATATAAGAGAAAACTTCAAAGGAAGAATTAGATCAATTTTCAGAGACTTAAAAGCTACGAGCGATGAAACAGAAATAAATAATTTGAAAGAAGAACTGAGACAGATCAAAGAAGAGATTGAATTTGAACTAAGTAAAGTAGAGGAAACGTTTTTAGCAAGATTAGAAGAAGAAAAAATTGCTGTTGAGGGGTTATACGGATATTTTATTCATAAGAATGAAGATGTAATAAAAGACAGATTATCATTATTTGAAAAAAGATTTCCAAGAATATATAAAAGAGTTAAAGATTATATAAAATAAAAAGCACAAACGTGCTTTTTATTTTGGTGTGATCCAAATTAAAACAGGAGCAGTTTGGTTTTGGTAATATCGAGTAACTAAAGTTCTATGATTTGAAAAAGTTTTGCTTATTTCTAGTATTGAAATTAATTCTTTTTTCCCTTCTTCATGACCGGGATAACTCATAATAATAATTTCAGATTTTGGATAACTAAGGGTGATCTTTCGTAATGTTTTTATGGTATCTATTGATTTAGTTGTTATTTTTTTATCTTTGCCAGGAAGATATCCTAGATTAAAAATAAAGTGATTACAAGCCGAAAAGTAATTAGTAAAATTTACAAATGAGTCATTTATGTATGTGATGTTTGATTTATGTTTAAGACGGAATTTAGTTTCTTCAATAGCAATTTTTTGAATGTCTATTGAGTATACATGGTTGCAAATGTTTGATAAAAATTCAGTGTCATAACCGTTACCGCAAGTCATATCACAAACTACGTCAGTTTTTTTTACAAGAGATGAAATAAGTTGATGATTGATATGTAGAATGTTCTTCCTCATTAATGACTTCCTTAATCACAAATTTATATATATATAATATATTATCATAATTTGAGTTTTCTTGATTATGACGAATAGTGTTATGATATAATATTTATTGAATATTTGTTTATTATAAATTAAAAAAATTACGCCTTAAGGAGTAAGAAAATTGCATACAATTGATGTTTATTTGAAGAAATCAAATCTTAGCTCAGAAACTAAATCAAACATTAGTTTTTCACATGCTGAATTTTCAAAAAGCAGTAAAATTGTAGAACTATATTTCAATTTAAATAAAGTTTTTGATATACATATTCTTAAAAACATTTCAAATCAAATAAAAAGCTATTATATTAAAGAAATGGAAAATTTAGAAGTTTATTATATCCAAAGAAAAAAAGTTAAAAAAGATCAAATTTTAAATTACTTAGAAACTATTGTTCATGATTTTTCAAAGAAAAGACCTAGTGCAAGTGTTTTAAAAAATTTTGAATGTGAAGTCAAGGATGATAAAATCACTTATTTCATTGATTCTGACTCTAAGTTTATTGAGCAACATTTCAATAGTTTAGAAAATGAATTTCTTCGATTTGGAATCGATTTAAAAATCTCATTTAAAGTTTTAGAGGAGATTCCCAGGACTACTTTAATGGTTGAGCACGAAAAAAAGGAAATTGACGCAGTTTATGAACAAAAAAGAAAACTTGAACTTAATAAAAAAATCAATTTTTCAAAAAATTTAATAGTCAAAAAAAGCAAAAATAAAATGAATATAAACGAAATACCATCTAATCAAGTGGAATTGGATAACTACTTAAATAATATAGGTAACTCTCAATGTATTCTTGAAGGAGAGGTAACAACCCTTGAAATAAGAGATTTAAGAAACGGTTCTAAATTACTTATCTTAACGATATCGGATTTGGATGATTCAATAATTGTAAAAAAATTTATTAACAATGAGAGAGAATATGGATTCTCCAAATCTATTGAAATAGGAAATAGCTTACAAGTTACGGGCAATTTTAATTTCGATTCTTATCAAAGAGAAGTTGTTGTTATGGCTAGAAGTATTAAATTTTTGGATGTTGAAAAAGCAATAAGAAAAGATACAGCTAAGACCAAAAGAGTTGAATTTCACATTCATTCAACTATGAGTAACTTGGATGGTATAGAAAAAATATCAGAATACGTTAAAACGGTCTCTGAATGGGGGCATAATGCTTTAGCTTTGACTGATCATGATGGAGTATATGGTTTTCCTGAATTTGAGAAAGCAACAAAAAAATATAATATAAAACCTATATACGGTTCTGAGTTATCAGTTGTAAACTGTAAGGATTTTAAAGTAATAAAAGATGTTGCTGAAGGTTTGAAACTTATTGATTTAACGTATACAGTATTTGATATTGAAACTACAGGGCTTTCTGCGTCATACAACAAAATTATTGAGATTGCTGCTTTAAAGATTAAAAATGGTGTTATATTAGAAAGGTTTCAAGAATTTATTAATCCAAATGAAAAATTAAGTGATTTTACAACAAAACTTACATCAATTACTGATGATATGCTCAAAGGAAAAGCTGAATCAGAAGAAGTATTAAAAAAATTTATGTTATTCGTTGAGGGTACTGTTCTTGTAGCACATAATGCAGACTTTGACTCGGGCTTTATAGAGAAAAAAATGCAAAAATTTGGCATAAAAAAAACTTATTTTGGAGTTATTGATACTCTTCAAATTTCAAGAATTTTATACAATGAAAAGCTCAAAAGATTTAATTTAAAATCTTTAGCTAAGCATTTTAAGATACAGCAAGAAAGTCATCATAGGGCTGAAGACGATACAAGAGTTACAACAGAATTATGGATTATCATGCTTCAGGATTTACATTCTCAGGGCTATAAAAATACAAGTGACTTAATCAAATTAAATGACCATGAAGATGCATATAAATTTTTAATACCACATCATATGAATGTTCTTGTATCAGAACAAAAAGGACTGAAAAATCTTTATGAGATAATTTCTGAAAGCTTGACTTCAAATTATTTTAAAGGCGCACGAAACCTTAGAAAATTTCTTGATCTAAAAAGAGAGGGGCTTTTGTTCGGTAGCGGATGTTATAGAGGAGAAGTGTTCCAAACAGCTCTTAACAAAGGACAAGACAAATTAAAAAAAATAATATCTTATTACGATTACGTTGAAATACAACCGCTAGGGTTTTATGAACATGTTATTGAACAGTATAGTAAAGATACTGTTTTAAGAACATTGAGATCTATAATAAATGTTGCTAATGAAATGAATGTCCTTGTTATAGCCTCAAGTGACGCACATTATATTAGTGAAAATGATAAATTTTACAGAGATATTTATATTCGAACTCCACAAGTTGGAGGCGGTTTGCATGATCTCAAAAGATACAACAAAGTACCAACACAAAATCTATTGACAACAAATGAAATGCTTGAAGAAATTAAAGAAATAGATAGTGATTATGAGAACATAGTAATCCATAATACTGTAAAATTGGCATCAAAAATTGATAGCATTAATTTATTACCTACAGGTCTTTTGACTATAAAAGATGATGCATTTAAAGAAAAACTTCAAATTCAAAGTATTGAAAAAGAATTAAAAAGGATTGTTGAAAATCAACTAAAAAATAAATATGGAACAAATCCTCATCCAATAGTTTTAGATAGAGTGCAAGGCGAATTGAAAAAAATTATTAGTAATAAATTTGCTCCAATTTATTATGTTTCCCATCTTTTGGTAAAAAAGTCTCTCAGTGATGGATATTTAGTTGGTTCACGTGGATCAGTGGGCTCATCTTTGATTGCAACACTAATGTCAATTACAGAGGTTAATCCATTAAAGCCTCATTACGTCTGTCCTGAATGTTTTTATACTGCCTTTCATATTAAAGGTGAATTATATTCCAAATACGGATTTCAAAAACAAGAAAAAGACTTACAAATTTATTTTGATAATGTTTATTGTGGTTTTGATCTTCCTAATTTGAATTGTCCAATATGTAGTGTTCCATTATTAAAGGAAGGTCATGATATACCATTTGAAACATTTTTAGGCTTTGATGGAGACAAAATACCCGACATTGATTTAAATTTTAGCGGAGAGTATCAATCAAAAGCACACAATTATATAAGAAATTTGGTTGGAAAATCTCAAACTTTTCGAGCCGGGACTATTCAAACAATAGCAGAAAGAAATGCTTACGGTTATGTAAAAGGTTATTTAGAAGATCATAATATTAATTTAAGAAATGCTCAAGTTAGCCGAATTGCCAAAAAGTTAGAGGGTGTAAAAAGATCAACTGGACAACATCCTGGAGGTATTATTGTAGTTCCAGAGGGTCATAACATACATGAGATTACTCCAATACAGTACCCTGCAAATAATACCAATTCGGAATGGTATACAACTCATTTTGATTACCATGCATTTGAAGATAATCTTCTAAAGCTTGATATATTAGGCCATGATGATCCTACAATGATAAAATATTTAATGGATTATGTTAATAAAAATCCTGAAAAATTTCCTTTTGATAATGCAAAAAATATTCCATTGGATGATCCAAAAGTAATAAAAATGTTTTCAGAGACGGCTGTCTTAGGGATTGATAAAAAAGAATTAATGAGTGACATTGCATCTTTTGCAATTCCAGAGTTCAATACAAACTTTACAAGACAAATGTTATCTGATATTAAACCAAATACTTTTGCAGAACTAGTTAAAGTTTCAGGCCTTTCTCACGGAACTAATGTATATTTAAGTAATTCGCAAGATCTTATTAAAGGAAGTACTTCATATGGAAAAATTGAGGTAAAAAATATAATTGGTTGCAGAGATGACATAATGGTTCAATTAATTTCTTTTGGTCTTGAAAAAAGCAAGGCATTTGAAATTATGGAATTTGTTAGAAGAGGAAATCCAAGTAAAAAACCTGATGAATGGTTAAATTATGAATCTGAAATGAGACTTTCTGGTGTTCCTGACTGGTACATATGGTCATGCCAAAAAATAAAGTATATGTTTCCAAAATCACACGCAACTGCATATGTAATGATGGCTTTAAGAATTGCTTGGTTTAAAATACATCACCCGTTATTATTTTATAGTGCATATTTTTCTAAAAGAGCAGAAAAATTTGATTATGAGAGAATGCTAGCGGGTCCCCAAGCAATAAAAAATAAGATTAAATCATTGCAAATGGAACCAAGACTAACTCAAAAAGATGAAAATGTATTAACAACAATGCTTGTTGCATATGAATTTGTACTAAGAGGATTCAAATTTAAAAAAGTCCATATTTCAAAATCTGACCCATCAGTTTTTTTAATGGAAGATAATTCTTTAAGAATGCCTTTCACTTCAATAGATGGTTTGGGATTAAGTGTTGCTAATGATATTTTAGAAAAAAGAAAAGAAAAACCATTTGAAACAAAAGATGAGATCAAGAGTAGAACAAAAATTAATCAAACAATCTTTGAACTTTTAAATTCATATGGTGCCTTTGACGAATTGAAAGATAAAAAGACAATTTCTAATCAGGGTCTGTTTGCACTTTAGTAAAATATGGTTTATAATTATTCATATTAAAATAAGAGGAAAAATGAAAATATTTAATCCAATTTTAGACAAAATTAACACTAAATTATCATACGGTTCAAAAGCTTCCTTTCGAGGTATTAGCTTAAAGATATATATGCTTCTTTTTTTAGTAATGGTATCAGGATATTTAACCTTTACTTATGTTTCTTTAGAAAATTATTTTAATGTTGTAATAGTTTTTTCTCTTTCAAGTTTATTCTTAATTTTTATTGGATTTAGAAGAGATAGTTTTCCAGTGGTACTATCATTATTATATGCAATTTGTGAAGGGTGTGTTTTGGGTATAATAGTTAAACTGGCAGAGTCAGTTGTTCCGGGAATAGCTATTTCAGCGGCCTCTGCTACTTTAGTAGTATTTTTTGTTGTGCTCGTATTTTATTCCCAAAAAATTGTAGTTGTGACTGAAAAATTTAGAAAAAACATGATAATAATATTTTTTTCAATTATTTGTTTCATACTGATAAATATTTTATTGGATTTTTTTGGTGGGTATAATTTGATTTTTAATCAAGGTGATGCAATACTAATATCGATGATTGTTTCCTTTTTTATGGTGATATATTCTGCTTTTATGTTAATTTTACATTTTGATTTTGCAGAAAATGTTGTTAACGGTGGTCTAAGTGAATCACATGAATGGACTGTAGCAGTTGGTATCGTTATTTCGTTAATCTTTTTATATGTTGAAATATTAAGATTGATGCTGTTAAATGCTATAAAAAAGTAGAAATTATTTAAGATATTAAGGTTTTTGTGAGGTGTTTAAGTGAAAGATATAAAAAAAATTGTTCTAGAAAAAATAAATGAAGCAAAAAGTTTACTTCAATTACAAGAAATAAGAATTGAGTATCTCTCAAAAAAAGGATTAGTAAACGATTTAATGAAGAAAATCTCAAAACTAGATAAATCTGAAATTAAGAGTTACGGACAAGAAATTAATAATTTAAAACAATTTATAAATGAAAAAATAAAAAGTAAACAAGATGAAATAAAAAATAAAGAACTTGATCTTCAGCTTGAAAAAGAAAAAATAGATATCCATTTGGATAAAGATGTTTTGTCAAATGCCAACAAACATATTCTTAATAAAGTAATAGAAGATGTTGAGGATTTTTTTCTTTTTAAGGGATATGAAATTGCAGAGGGGCCTGAACTTGAAACTGATTTGTATAACTTTGAAATGATGAATTTATCAAAAGGACATCCAGCTAGAGAAATGCAAGATTCATTTTATGTCGATGCTGAAAACCTTTTGAGAACTCATACTTCTCCAGTCCAAGCGAGGGAAATGATTAAGAAGAAATCAAAGAAACTTGCCATTATTTGTCCTGGAAAAGTTTACCGAAGAGACAATGATGATCCAACACATTCTCATCAATTTATGCAAATTGAGGGTCTTGTTGTTGATGAAAATATCAATTTTGCAAACTTAAAATCAACTTTAATTGAGTTGATTAACCATATTTTTGGAAAAGAAAGAAATGTTAGGATGAGACCATCTTATTTCCCTTTTACTGAGCCAAGTGTAGAAGTTGATGTCTCACTGATTAAAGAAAATGGCGATGAAAACTATATTGAAGTTTTAGGTGCTGGCATGGTACATCCTAGAGTTTTAGATATGGCAGGATATAATCCTGATAAATTCTCAGGGTTTGCATTTGGTATAGGTGTTGAGAGAATAGCCATTCTAAAATACAAAATAGACGATATAAGAAACTTTTATATTAATGATCTAAGATTTTTAAACCAATTCAAGGGAGATAATTAAAATGGTTATATCTCAAAACATGTTAAAAAACTTCATATCTCCAGAAAAAAATATTAAAGACATAACACTTCAACATATTACAGAAGTAGAGAGTTTTAAAAATTTTGATAATGATCCAAATATCGTTGTAGGTTTTATTACAAATATGAAGGATCATCCCAATTCAGATAGACTAAAAATTTGTGAAGTTGATGTTGGTTTAGAAAAATTACAAATAATTTGTGGAGCAAAGAATGTAAAAAATAATATTTTTGTAATTGTTGCTAAAATAGGCTCTTTATTACAAGGAAAATTTAAGATAAAAAAAGCTAACATTAGAGGGATAGAGTCTCATGGGATGATTTGTTCATTAAGTGAACTTGGAATTGATGAGAAATTCATTGATGAAGAATTCAAGGACGGAATTTATATTATTAGTGAAAGATGTGAAGTTGGAGAATCTGCTCTGGAAAGATTATCAATGACAGGATTTAAGATGGAATTGGGATTAACCCCAAATAGAGGTGATCTACTTTCAGTATTAGGATATGCGTATGATTTATCAGCAGTAACTAATCAAAAAGTCAATCTTCCGAATATATCTTTAGATGATCATTTAAAAAAATCTAATATAAATGTCTCAATTGAGTCAGACAAATGTTTAAAATATCATGCTAGAATATTGAAAAATGTCAATATAAAAGAATCTCCATGGTGGTTAAAAGAAGCTTTGATTTTAAATAATATTAGGCCAATAAATAACATTGTAGACATAACTAATTACATATTGATAATGTATGGAACTCCACTTCATACATTTGACTATGATAAATTTAATGGTAATGAAATTCTAGTTAGAAATGCAAAAGACGGAGAAAAAACAAAATCCCTCGATGGAATTGAAAGACCATTAAATAATGATGATCTAGTAATAACGGAAAATAATAGAATAATAGCTATAGCTGGAGTAATGGGTTCTGAAAATACGATGATTTCTGATAAAACAAATAATATTGTTTTAGAAGCTGCATATTTTGATCCTGAAAGTATTAGAAAGACATCAAAAAAACTAGACCTTATTAGTGAATCCAGTGTTAGATTTGAAAGAGGGATAAGCTATTCAAGAGTTGATTTGGGTTTAAATGTTGCGACTAAATTATTGATTGATTTAGCTGATGCAGATATCTTCTCAGGAATTTCCACTTGTGTTAAGAATGAATTTAAAGCAAAAAAAATTGAAATATCAGAAAAATATATAAGTAAGAAAATTGGAAAAATCTTTTCTAAAAAAGAGATTTTAAATATTTTATATAGGTTAGGTTATGAAATTGAAGAAAAAAATGATAAGTTAATTTGTTCTCCTCCAGACTATAGGCACGACATTAATGAAAAAATTGATTTAGTAGAGGAAATTGCAAGAGTATATGGTATTGATAAACTTCCTGCAATTCCAGTTCAAGCAAATTATGACGGCGGTCTTAAATATGAACAAAAAAGAAAAAGGGTTTTAAGAAATGCATTATCAAATTTAGGATTTAATGAGGTAGTAACCTATACTTTAGTTGATAAAAATACTAAAAGGGATTTCCCATCTTTTGGTAATGAAGTTACTGTTTTAATGCCAATGAGAGAAGATAGATCAATTTTGAGACAATCTATGTATCCTGGAATGTTGGATGTTATGGAATACAATACAAAGAGAAAACAAAATAATATTTTCCTTTATGAAATAGGAAATGTTTTTTCAAAAAAAGAGGAGTTTGAAGAAATATCAATAATCGTTAAAGGTAAATTCAACAACAATTTGCTTTCCAAAAACAATAGTGATGTTGACTTTTTCTTTATTAAAGCGGTCTTGAAGAGAATAGGATTTATTCTAAACGTTGATTTATCAATTCAAGAGTCTAATAGTGAAGAGGTTTACCACCCTTATCAACAAGCAAAGATATATTTTGAGAATGAAGTTATTGGTCATATGGGAACATTTAACCCGAGGCTAATTTTAAAATACGACCTAAAAAAAGTTTTTGGACTAACAATTAAGTTATCAAAGATTCTTGAGAAAAAGAAGAACATGATATTCAAGAATATTTCAAAGTTTCCATCAATCTCACGAGACTTATCGGTTATCTATCCAATTGAAAAATCAGTGAAAAATCTTACAGATATGATTTCAAATACAGTCAAAGAGAACCTTGTAGAGGTTAAAGTTTTTGATGTTTATAAAGGTGAATCTATTCATAAGGGCTTTAAATCAATATCACTTAGAATGACATTTAATGACAGCAAAAAAACTTTGGAAACTAGCGATGTAGAAAAATGGATGAAGAAAATTTCCCACAGACTAACTCATGAGCTTGGGGCTACTTTACGTGGATAAAAAACTTATTTATGATCTATCATTTAAAGAAATACAAGATTTTGTTATTTTATCTGGGTTTAAAAGATATTGTGCAGATCAAATTTGGAGTTTTTTATATAGAAGAAAAGTAAAGTCTTTTTTTGATATGCATAATTTACCTAATCAACTAATTCAATTGCTTGAAGAAAAGTATCACTTTAAAGCTCTAGAATATGTGTTACATCACAAGAGTGCTGATAAAACAACGAAGTTTCTATTTAGCTTAAAAGATAAGCATCTAATTGAAGTTGTTTTGATGTACCAATATTACGGAATAAGTATTTGTGTGACAACTCAGGTAGGATGTAATATTGGATGTTCTTTTTGTGCTAGCGGACAACTTTCAAAAAAAAGAAATTTAACATCAGGAGAGATTGTTTGTCAGATACTTGAAGCGGAAAGAATTTCTAAGCAAAAAGTAAAACATGTTGTAGTAATGGGTATCGGCGAACCTTTTGATAATTTTGATCATCTAAAAAAATTTCTTTTTGTTATAAACAATAATAAAGGCATTTCTATTGGTGCAAGACACATTACAGTCTCTACTTCAGGTATAGTGCCAAAAATATTATCATTTTCCAAACTTGGAATACAAGTGAATTTAGCTATAAGTTTACATGCTGCAGATGACACAATAAGAAGTAAATTAATGAGAATAAATAATGTTTACGGTGTAGAAAAATTAATTAATGCAGTAAGAGAATATGTAAAAGTTACAAATAGAAGAGTAACATTTGAATATATAATGATTGATGGAGTTAATGATAGTATTGAATCAGCTTTAAGTTTAGTTAACTTAATAAAAGACATCAAATCATACGTAAATCTCATACCATATAATCAAGTCATTGAAGCCCCGTACAAAAGATCTAAAATAGAAAACATGAATAAATTCTATGATATACTGAAAAAGAATAAGATTCAAGTTACACTCAGAAAAGAAATGGGTCACGATATCAATGCAGCATGTGGACAACTGAGAAGTCAACATTCTAAGAATATAAATTTATGACCGGAAAGATAATTAGACAAATATCAAATCAATATACTGTATTGGCTGAAAATGGAGAAAAATATCTAGTATTTGCTCGAGGAAAATTAAGATACTATCCAATTGGTGCTTCTTCATCTTTTTATAATTCGATTTCATCAAAAAATAAAAAAGAAAAAAAGATTATTGCTCTCAGCCCTAAAGTTGGAGATAACGTATTACTTGACTTAAATAATGATACAAAACTAATTAAAGAAGTTTATTCTAGAAAAAATGATTTGATTCGTCCAGACATTTCAAATATTGACCAAGTTTTGCTTGTCTTTTCCGCAAAAAAACCTGAATTCAGTAGCATTTTATTAGATAAATTTTTAGTTATGCTTGAGTCATATAAAGTTAAAATATACATTTTAATAACTAAGATTGATTTGCTAGATCAAAAAGAAATGATTTCAATGAAAAAAGTAATGAAATATTACGATAAAATAGGTTATAATGTTTTTTTTGATAATTTGAAGAATGCTTCCAAAATTGAATCTTTAAAAAAAATTTTTAAAGGTAAGACTACTGTTGTCAGTGGACAAACAGGAGTAGGTAAATCAACGCTATTAAATCTTCTTAAGAAAGGTATAAATATAAAAACTCAGCCAATATCAGAAGCCTTAGGTAGAGGTAAGCATACGACTAGACACACGGAATTATATGAAATTGAAGATGGACTTATTGCAGATACTCCAGGTTTTTCAAAATTAGATTTAATTAACATTAACGATAAAGATTTGAATAAACTATTTATTGAATTTAAAAATTTTAAATGCAAATTTAACTCCTGCCTGCACATAAATGAACCTTCATGTGAATTAAAAAAAGATCTTGAAGAAGGTAAAATTTTGAAATCAAGATATGAAAACTATTTGTACTTGTACAATAAAATAAAAAATAGGAAAAAGATATTTTAATAGGAGGATTATAATGAAAATTGCACCATCAATATTAAATGCACCATTGGACAATTTAGAAAAATTATTAGAAGAATTAAAAGATGCATATATGATACATTTAGATGTGATGGACGGTGTGTTTGTAAAAAATATATCATTTGGAAAACATTTTTGTGAAGAGATAAAAAGGCTTTCAAAATTGCCACTAGACATACATTTAATGGTTGAGAATCCAGTTGATCATTTAAAAGATTTTTTAAATCTATCTCCGAAGTTTATCACAGTTCACATAGAATCAAACGATGTAAAAAAATCAATTGAACTTATTAAAAAAAACGGAGTCGGAGTAGGTTTAGCGTTTAACCCAGAAACCCCAATAGATCAAGTCAAAATGTTCATTAAAGATGTTGACTTAGTTTTAGTGATGACCGTAAATCCTGGATTTGGTGGTCAGAAGTTTATTGAAAAATGTTTATCAAAAGTTGATTTTTTACAACTTCTAAAAAAGGAAAATAATTTTATTGTTGAGGTCGATGGCGGTGTTGACGATAGTAATTTAAATTATTGTAGAGATAGAGGGGTAGATGTTTCAGTAGTTGGAAGTTACCTCTATAAATTGAAAAATAAATCAGAGTGGTTAAAAGCAAATAAATGAAGGTTTATGTTATTACATATCCTGCACCTAAAGACATAAAAAAAATTGTCAAAATTGACCAAAATGATTATGTTATTGCGGTTGACCAGGGTTTGTATTTTGCTAACAAACAAAGAATCAAAGTAGATTTAGTTGTTGGAGATTTTGATTCATTACGAATGAAAAGTCTTTTGCATGGATTAAATGTTGAGAAGTTAGAAATTGAAAAAGATTTGACTGATACTCACTATGCACTTATAAAAGCTCAAGAGATGAATCCAGAGGAAATATATTTGATTGGTGGAATAGGTGGGGAAAGACCGGAACATACATATGCGAATATAATGCTTCTTAATCATTTTAATAATTTAAAGATATTAACCGAAAATTCGACTTTTGAAGTTGTCACAAAATATAAGAAAACCACATGGGATGGTTTTTTGAATGTATTTCCATTCAATAAATCAATAATAACTCTTAAAGGATTTAAGTACGATTTAAAAGAACATGAATTAGAAAAATTTAATACTTTAGGAATTTCTAATTATTTAACTAAAGATTTTGGTGAGATATATGTTCACGAAGGACAAATTCTTTTGATTCAAACAAAAAAAAATGCTTTAAAAGCATTTTAAACTCTATTTAATTTACTCTTTTTTAGAGCCCTTGCAGAAACTTTTACTTTTTTTGTAGTTCCATCTTCAAGTTTTATCTTAACTGTTTGCAAATTCACTTTCCAAGAGTGCTTAGTAGCGTTTAGAGCGTGTGATCTTCTATTTCCAGTTAGTGATTTTTTTCCAGTAACATAGCATTTTGCCATTATTCTCACCCCTTACTGAACAATTGTAACACACATCTGATAAAAATAAAAATGTAAAATATCAAGTTTTTCATATTTTGCAATTTAATTGAATTAATGCTATAATGTCTAAGATTTTACCAAAAATTTAAAGACCCTTTTATTAGGAGAAACCTATGTCTAATAAAGAAATAAACGGATTGTTATTTAAAAAAATTGTAACAAATGGTGCAATAAAATTAAAAAATCATTATAAAGAGATAGACCATTTAAATGTTTTCCCTGTTCCTGATGGGGATACAGGAACAAATATGCAAATGACTATGATGTCTGGTGTTAAAGAAATTAAGATAAGTAACTCAGAGTCCATAGTTGAAATTTCAAAAGCTCTTTCAAGAGGTCTTTTGATGGGTGCTAGAGGTAACTCAGGTGTTATCTTGTCTCAATTTTTTAGAGGCATATATTCAGGACTATCTAAATTAGAAAAAAATTTTGCCACCGTTAGTGAATTCATTGATGCTCTTGTTAGTGGCTATCAAATGGCATATCGTGCAGTAATGGAACCTGTAGAAGGAACAATATTAACTGTAGTAAGAGAATCAGCAGAAAGAGTGTTAAGAGATAAAGAAAAATTTAATTCAATTAAAGATGTGCTAGAATGTTATTTAACTCAAGCTAATATTACGCTTGAAAAAACTCCAGAGCTTTTACCAGTTTTAAAGGAAGCTGGAGTTGTTGATTCAGGTGGTGCAGGATTAATAAAGATAGTTGAAGGTATGATTTTAGCATTAGAGGATAAGATTTTAAATGAAAATGAAAAAATAGAAGAATCATCGGATTATCATGGTGCACATAATCTTGGAGAAGTTGAAATTACTTATGGATACTGTACAGAATTTATTATTAAATTGAGAGATCATGAGAAATTTAACCAAAGTGATTTAAGGGATCCTTTGACTAAATTAGGGGACTCTCTAGTTTTTGTACAGGATGAAGATTTATTGAAAGTTCACATTCATACCGATGAACCAGGAATTGCTATTACTCTAGGACAGAAATATGGAGATCTTCAGACTTTAAAAGCCGATAATATGAGATTACAAAATCAGGAAATACTTTCAAAGAAAGATGAGCCCACAAAAGAGTTAAAAGATTATGCAATTTTATCAGTTTGTTCAGGAGAAGGAATTAAACAAATTTTTAAAGATCTTGGTGTAGATAATGTTATTGATGGTGGTCAATCAATGAATCCATCAACTGAAGATTTCATAAAATCTATTGAAAAAGTATATGCAAACAACATAATTATTTTTCCGAATAATAAAAATATTATTATGTCAGCAAAACAAACTCAGGAATTATTACCTGAAAAAAATATTCATGTAGTAGAGACTAAAAGTATATCTCAAGGATATGCAGCCATGATAGCTTTTGATCCAACAATGAAAATAAACGAGAATCTAGATGTTATGAATGAAGTTATAGAAAATATGAGTTATGGTTCTATAACATCATCAATAAGAGATACAAATTTAGATGGTTTAGAAATAAAAAAAGATGACTATATTTCACTATTGAATGGAAAAATAATTAGTTCAAATTCTGACTTAACTGAAACCGGAAAAGTGCTTTTAAAAAAAATGATCAAACCCGATAGTGAAATTCTCACTATATTTGTTGGTAACAATACAAATAAAAAAACACTTGAGACCTTTAAAACTTATGTTAGAACTTTTAATAGCGATGTTGAAATTGAATCCATTGATGGTAAACAGAACATATATTTTTACTTGTTTGCTGTTGAATAGATAGATAATTCATTCAAAATGCGGACGTGGTGGAATGGTAGACACGCATGCTTGAGGGGCATGTGACTTTAAAGTCGTGTGAGTTCAAATCTCATCGTCCGCACCATCTATTAAAAGTGAAATTCTATTAATATACAAAATGCTAAAAAGTTAGGTATATTTACTTGCTTTTTTTTTTTTAAGGGAGTATAACAAATATGGAAATTATTCTATTCGTAATTAGGAGTTAAATTTGATACAAATATTAAGTGGCACAATATCCTCAGGATCAGTTATATTAGTTGAAATTGCAATTATCATTGTCTTTGGGTTATTATTGGGACAATTAGCAGAATATTTAAATATTCCTGATGTAACAGGGTATCTTGTTGCTGGGTTAATTTTAGGACCAGTAGCAAATCTGTTTGGTTTAGAAATTTTAAACGAATCAAACTTTAATAGCTATAATTTATTATCTAATATTGCCTTAGGATTTATTGCTTTTCAAGTTGGAAACGAACTCTGGATAGGAAAATTAAAAAAAACAGGGATTAAGATTATAATTATAACCCTTTTTCAAGCGATTCTAACTGTTATTTTTGTAGTTGCATTATTGTTGATTTTTAATCAACCCCTCCCTTTGGCGTTGACTTTGGGTGCAATTTCGGCGGCAACTGCTCCTGCTCCGATAATGATGATAGTTAAGAAATATAAAACTAAGGGTGAATTAACAAATTCAATTTTACCTGTTGTAGGATTGGGTGGAGCTGTTGCAGTTATGATTTTGACTATTTTTCTTCCCATCAGTGTTTCGTTACTAAATTCAGAAGGGTCCTTAGAAATTTCAAAGATTATTTCAAGTCCTCTTAATGAAATAGGAGACAGTATTTTAATTGGTGTTATTTTAGGTATTATAACTGGTTTTTCTCTTCAAATAATAAGTAAAGACTTTGAAAGAGAACAAAAAAATCTTGATTTGGTAATTGTAACAATTTTTCTCTCAACAGGTCTTTCAATATATTTTAATGCTTCACCGATTCTAACTGCGATGGTTGCAGGCACTGTAACTACCAATATGATTAATAAGAAAGTATATAGACTAGAAGAAAATACAATAAATAAATTTATACCTCCTCTTATGATACTTTTTTTCACAGTTGCAGGCGCAGAAATAAGTTTTGATGTGATCTATGATGCTGGAATCATAGCTTTAATATATATAATTGGAAGATTTTTAGGAAAATTCAGTGGTTCATTTTTCGGTTGCAAAATAACCAAATCGTCAAAAGTTGTTGAAAAATATTTGTGGATTAGCCTTCTTCCTCAATCTGGAGTAGCTATAGGACTAGCCTCTGCTGCCTATATATCCTTGGTAAATGTTGCACCAGATACTGCTCTTATAATAAAAAATGTCACTCTTGGATCAGTTCTACTGTTTGAGTTGTTTGGTCCATATTTAGTTAGAAAAAATTTAATACAGACCGGTGAAGTCAGGGCAAGAAGGTTATTAAAGAAAAAAGATTGATATTAATCAATCATTTTTTTTTTTTTTGGAGCGGGCGAGGAGAATCGAACCCCCATTTCATGCTTGGCAAGCACGTGTAATAACCATTATACGACGCCCACAGAAGATGAAACAATATTAACAAATAATGAATCCTATGTCAAGAAATGATATACATATCTTAATTTATGGTGCCTCTAACGAGAATCGAACTTGTATTTCAGCATTACCATTGCTGTGTTTTACCATTAAACTATAGAGGCTTAAAATTATAATAACATATTCTCAAATTACCTTCAAAGAATATTAGACATCATTTATATTAATTCTATATCTGCATGATTAAATCATTTTTAATTACTGTATATATAATGTATAATGAAAAAGGTGTAATTAAGCACTAGATTATGTAAGGAGAATCAAATGAAAGGCGTAGTTAAATGGTTTGACTCTGACAAAGGATATGGTTTTATATCTTCAGAGGAAGGTAAAGATGTTTTTGTACACTTTTCAGCTATTCAAGCTGAGGGATACAAATCTCTTCAAGAAGGAGACCAAGTAGAATTTGACGTTAATGATGGTGATCGCGGCCCACAAGCAGCGAATGTTGTTAAACAATAATTTTTTACAGGGAAAACGGGGGGCTGCAATTAAGCGCCCCTCTTCTTTTTTTTATATTGTAATCGCTTTCATTTATTGATATAATTGACATATAATAGGAGATCTTAAATGAAGAAAGATATTTTAGAAATGCAAAAAGTTCATCTTGATAATATAATTAATGAAAGAAAAGATGGAATTGGTAAAGAAATTGAAGATAAATTTATATTGAATTATACATATGATGCTATTAGTTTAGAAGGCAATAATAGAATTCCATTTGAAGATGTGAAACGACTTATAAATAAAAAGATATTTTTGGATTACACGGAGAGAGAGCAAAAAGAAGTTTTAAATCATGTTAACGCATTTTTAAAATTAAAAAGTTTTATAGATCAAGAGCTTGATTTATCAGAAGAAATGATCAAAGACTTACACGAAATAATAGTTGAAGGAATTTTTCAGGGTGGTTTCTATAGGAATGTAAATATACAATTAATGGGTTCAATGCATCAACCAACCGATCATGCTAAAGTTTATGATAGAATGCATAAATTATTTACAGAAATAAAAAGCAAAAATTTTAATTCAAAAATTGAAAAAGCAGTCTATGCTCATGCAGGAATATCTAAAATTCATCCTTTTTTAGACGCAAATGGAAGAGTCGCAAGAATGGTTTTGAATTTTTATCTTATGAAAGAGGGATATTTACCGATATCAATACCATTCAAAGATAAAATTAAATATATTGAATTGCTTGAAATTTTTAAAATTGAAAAGAATTTAGTTCCTTTAACACAATATTTTAAGGATTTATTAATAAATCGCTATGAAGAAACAATAAATTCATTAGAAGTTTAAAACTAAAGTGAGGAAATCTCACTTTTTTTTTAGTTATGATAAAATATAAATGGTGAATAATGCAAATAGAACCAGGTAGAACATACAATTTTATTGTTGATAGAGAAACAGAAATAAGCTACATTTTGAAATATAAAGATGAAGAGCTTTTTTTGCACAAAAAAGAAGCCTTTAATATAACAACAGGTATGCACATCAATGCGTTCGTTTATGTTGATTCATATAAAAGAAACGCAGCCACTATGATGAAACCATTTATTAGCCTTGGAAGTGATTCCTGGCTTGAAGTTAAATCAGTAGTTAGAGAACTAGGTGTTTTTCTTGATATGGGAATAAATAAAGATTTAATTCTATCTAAAGAATACTTACCAGAGGATTTTTATCTTTGGCCTAAAATAAATGACTTTTTGTATGTTACTCTTAAATCAAATAAAAGACTTTATGCTGACTTTAGTAGAAATTATAGCCTTGAAAATAAATCTTTTACTGGAAATGAAGTTAAAGGACGCGTAATAAAACATCTAAAAGAGGGTATTAGAATTTTAACAAAGGATTTAATTCCAATATTTGTTTATAAAGATCAATTCTCAAGCCTTCCAAGAATTGGTGAAGAAGTTGAAGTTAAAATAATTAACTCAACAGAAAAAGGTTTATATGGATCCCTTGAATTGTTCAAAGAGAAAAAAAGAATTTTGGATTCTGAAAAAATCTTGAATGAATTGAAAAAATACGGAAAAATTAATCTTGACTCAAATAGTACACCTGAATGTATTGAGGAAAAATTCTCTATGAGTAAAAAAGCTTTTAAAAGAGCATTAGGATATTTATATAAAAAAAGAATTATAAAATTTGAAGATGGGTTAACAATTTATAAGGAGAAAATTGAATGAAAAAATATGTTTCAGAAATAACTTCTAAAGATAAAGACTTTGCAAAATGGTATACAGATCTTTGTGTTAAAGCAGAGCTGATGAGTTATGGAGATGTCAAAGGATTTATCATCTATAGACCTTATGGGTTTTCTTTATGGGAAAATATTAAAAATTATCTAAATAATGAACTTAAAAAAACTAACCACTCAAATGTTTATTTTCCTATGTTAATTCCAGAAAATTTATTTCAAAAAGAAAAAGATCATGTTGATGGTTTTAATCCAGAAGCAGCTGTTGTATCTTCTGTTGGAGATAATAAATTAAATGAAAGATACATTATTAGACCGACTTCTGAGACACTTTTTTGTACATATTTTTCAAAAATTATTCAGTCTCATAGAGATTTGCCAAAAAAATATAACCAATGGTGCAGTGTTGTAAGGTGGGAAAAAACAACAAGACCTTTTTTAAGAGGTAAAGAATTTCTTTGGCAAGAAGGCCACACGGCTCATGAAAATTCGATTGAAGCAAAAAGAGAAGCATTAGATGTATTAGATATATATAAAAAAATGGGTGAGAATTTACTTGCAATACCTTTTTTAACTGGATTAAAGACCCAAAAAGAAAAATTTGCAGGAGCTCTTGAAACCTATTCTTTAGAAGCATTAATGCCAGATGGACAGGCCCTTCAGTCTGGTACAACGCATTATTTTGGGCAAGAATTTTCAAAAGCATTTGATATTACTTATACAGATAAAAACAATGATGTAAAGTTTGTCCATCAAACTTCATGGGGGGTTTCATCAAGACTTATAGGTGCTTTAATAATGGTACATGGTGATGACAATGGATTAGTTATGCCTCCAAATGTTGCACCTATTCAGATTAGAATTATTCAAATATCAAATAAACCCGAGGTCATACAAGAAGTTAATAATATTTATTCGGATTTAAAAAACGAATTCAGAGTTGATATTGATGAAAGTGATAAATCTCCAGGATGGAAATTTTCAGAGCAAGAGATGAAGGGTATACCTTTAAGGATTGAAATAGGACCAAAAGATGTAGAAAATAAAACTGTTAATATAGTAAAAAGATATAATGGTGAAAAAATTAAAACGAAAATTAGTGAAATTAAAAGAGAAATCTCTAATATTTTAGAGGACATACATCTTGGGATGCTTAAAAAGGCTAAAAAATTTGTTAAAGAAAATACAAAAAAATGTAATAATTATGATGAATTCAAGATGCATATAAAAAATGGGGGATATGTTGAAATGAGTATTCATCCAGATGCTGAAGAAATTATAAAAAAAGAAACAACAGCAACAGCTAGAATTATTCCATTTGATCAGCCAAAAAATTTTGGAATTTGTCCAGTTACAAATAAAAAAGCCGAATTTAAGGTTCTTTTCGCTAGAGCATATTAGATTTATTTTTTCTTTTTGGGTACTGGATCATATTTTGGTTTAAAAAGAGGATTACAAGTTAAGATTCTCTTTGTAGTTAAAAATGTTCCTAAAATGAAACCAAACCTCTCATAGGCTAAAATTGAATAATTAGAGCAACTTGGAATATGTCTACATTTGAAATTTTTTTTGTTTGAAATTTTATTTTGATAAAATAATATCATTTTTATTGCAATTTTTTTCATATATAACACCATAAATATTATAGCATTTATTATTAGAGTTAAAGAGTTTATGCTATAATATTTTTATAATGAAAACGATTACATTGGAGGGTTATAATGAAAGAATATACAACTAAAAACATAAGAAATATAGCTATATTAGGACATCAATCATCTGGAAAAACAACACTTGCTGAATCAATTTTATATGTTTCAGGAGCTATTGATAATCAAGGTGATGTAGAAGCAAAAAATACTGTTTCAGATTTTTTAAAAGAAGAACAGAATAAACAAAGTAGCTTATCTATGTCATTGCTTCCGTCAGAATTTCACAATCATAAATTTAATTTTTTAGATATTCCTGGCTCTGAAGAGTTTGTAGGAGATCTTTATCAAGCTCTTTCAGTTGTAAAAGGAGCAATTATAGTCGTTGATGCAACTAAGGGAATTGAGGTTGGAACTGAAAGAGTATGGCAAGAAATAAGAAAGAGACATATTCCGGCATTAATTTTTGTAAATAAGATGGATAAAGAAAATGTAAAATTTGAAAATTTATTAGAAGAAATTCGTACAAAACTTGGAAAAAAAGCTGTTCCATTTTGTTGGCCAATAGGTAAAAATGAAAACTTCGAGGGCTTTGTAAATATAGTTGAAATGAAAGCTAAAATTTTTGATGGTAAAAAAAGTCAGGATGTTGAAATATGGGAAGAAAAAAAACCTAAGATTGAAGAACTAAGAAATATGATGTTAGAAAGTGTGGCGGAGACGTCTGAAGAGTTATTAGAAAAATATTTTTCTGATGAAATATTAACTGAAAAAGAGATAAAAGATGGTTTACATAAAGGAGTTGTTGAAGGAGAGTTAACGCCGGTTATAGTTGGCTGTGCTAAAAAATCAATAGGTACCGAAACACTTATCGACATGTTGTTTGATTATTTACCTGCACCAAATGAACTTGGACCTGTCTCTTCTAAAAATAAAGAAGGAAAAATAATTAAAGTCACAACTAATGAAGAAAATAAATTTCATGCTTATGTTTTTAAAACTACTGTAGATCCATTTTTAGGAACAATTAACTATATTAAAATTAAATCTGGAACTTTATCATCTGGAGATGAATTCATTATTTCGAATAGTGGTGAAGTAAGGAAAGCAACAAATTTATATACACTGAGAGGAAAGCAACAAATTAACATAGGAAAATTTTATGCTGGAGATATTTGTACACTATCAAAAATAGATGGTTTAAGTACTGGACTAACAATTAGTGATCCAAAAGAACCTTTGATTTTTGATGCTGTTAAAATTCCAAATCCAATATTATATATTGCAGTACACCCAAAAAATAAAAACGATGAAGATAAAATATCTGGGGCATTAAGTAGATTAAATCTTGAAGATCCAACATTTCAAATTCAAAGAAACAAGGAAACTAAACAATTATTGCTTGGTGGACAAGGGATGACTCATCTAAATTATATTATAGAGAGAATGAAAACCATGTTCAAGGTAGATGTTGATGTTGAATCTCAAAAAATAGTTTATAGAGAGACAATAAAAAGTAAAGTTGAGGCTGAAGGGAAACATAAAAAACAATCTGGTGGTGCTGGACAGTTTGGACATGTATGGATTAGATTTGAACCAAGCAAAGAAAAATTCGTTTTTTCTGAAGAAGTATTTGGAGGATCAGTACCTAGAAATTATTTTCCAGCAGTTGAAAAAGGTTTGATTGAGACCTTCGAAAATGGTCCTTTAGCAGGATTTCCAGTGATCAATGTTAAAGCAACACTCTATGACGGATCATATCATTCAGTTGATTCTAATGAACTGTCATTTAAATTGGCTGCAGGATTAGCTTTCAAAAATGCATTTAAGGATGCCAATCCTACAATATTAGAACCAATTGTAAAATTAGAGGTAAAAATTAAAGAAAAATATGTTGGAGATATTATGGGTGATATGAATAAAAGAAGAGGCAAAGTCATTGGAATGGACCCAAAAAACGATGGCACTCAAGTAATAGATTGTGAAGTTCCAGAATCTGAAATTGTTTCATATGCTATTGATTTAAAAGCGATGACTCAGGGTTCAGGACAATTCTCTAGAGAATTTATTAGATATGATGAAGTTCCTAATCATTTAATTAATAAGATTGTGGAGAAATACAAGGATCAATAAAATAAAAGATGCTAATTAGCATCTTTTATTTTATCAATAAGATTAATAACTCTTGTTATGTTTTCTTTAATAATTCTAAATGAGTTATTCCAAAAAGTTTCAGAGTTTAAATCAATTCCGATTTTTTTTGAAACTTCTTCAATTGAATCTTTAGGAGTGAATTGTAAAAAAATCTCATAATCACTGGTAAATTGAGTTGGATTTTCTTTATATTTTGTAAATAAGGCTTTTCCAAACAATAGTCCAAATGCATATGGGAAGTTATAAAAATTATATTCAGCATCATAGTAATGAGATTTAATTAACCACATATAGGGATGCAAAACATCCTTATCAAGACCATCTAAGTAAGCTTTTTTTTGAGATTCCTTCATCCATAAATTAATGTCTTCAACATTTAACGGCTTATTAGCCTCATCGAATAATTTTGATTCAAAGTAATATCTAGATAATATATCTATAATTACTTGAGTATTATCCTGTAGTTCATTTTCTAATATATTTAATAACTCATTATCATTTTTAACATTATTAATTAAAAACTCATTGACTATAGATTCACAAAAAATCGAAGCAGTTTCTGCTAGAGGCATTGGATAATCCCAATTCAGAGGTGTATTCCTGCTTATCATTTCTCCATGAAATCCATGACCTAGCTCATGTGCTAACGTTAAAACATCAGAAAGAGTACCTGTGAAATTCACTAAAATCCTTGATTGATTAATTTGTGGCAAATTATCACAAAATGCTCCTCCAACTTTTCCTTTTCTTGGAGAAATATCTATCCACTTATTTTCAAATGCTTTTTTTGCAAAATCACCTAGATTATTACTAAAGTTATAAAATGCACTTAGAATAATTTTTTTTGCTTCTTCAAATGAATATTTTTTTGTTACTTCTCCAATAGGAGCAAAAAGATCATAAAATGGGAGACCATTAGAATGACCAAGATAATTTGATTTCTTTTTAAGATAGATTGAAAAATAATTTCTATGATTTTCAATTGAATTGATAAGTAGTTCCAAAGTTTTACTTGACATTCTGTTGTTTATTAGTGTAGGTTCAAAGATAGTTTCATAACCCCTCAATGAATTCACCATGTTAACTTGACGCTTGATATTTGTTAATGCTAAAGCTACATATTCCTCAACAGATTTTAACGCTTTAATTTCAGCTTCGAAGGCGTCTTTTCTAATTTTTTGATCTTTATTGTAAGCAAGATTTCTTATTTCAGATAAAGTTAATTTTTTATTTTGAAAATCAATTTCAATATTTGATGTCACGATCTCTTGAAGTTGCTCCCAAGAATCACTTGCCAATAAAGTCATTTTTTCTAATAACTCCTCTAAATCCTCGCTTAATAAAAATTTGCTTTCAAGTTGAACTTTATTTAAATGATATAAATTTTCAAAAATTACTTTACTTTTATGTTTCATTTTATCAAGATCAATATCTGATATGTGTCTTTTAAATTTGACGTAATCTTTGGTGAGAGAAATCAAAAGCTCCTCAACTTTTAGATTAAACGTCATGGGTGTTTTATCATTGACATTAGTACAAAATCTTAAATTCGCATAAGAGTATAAATTGTTTGTGATTCTCTCAATTTTTTCAGATATAAATACATATTTTTCAAGTAAATCTATGTCACTTAAAATATACATTTCGGAAACTAATTTTTTGAATTCTTTAACAAAATTTTCCAGTTTAGCGAAGTCTTTTAAATACGAGTCATCAAATTCTTTGTAAAGATCATCTAAATTCCACACTTTTCTCCCCCAATAAAAAAAACACACACATTTGTGCGTGCTTTAAAATTATTTTTCAGCATATCTTTTTTCGATTAAATCCCAGTCAATAATCGAAAAGAATGCAGAGACGTAATCCGGTCTTCTATTTTGATAATTAAGGTAATATGCATGTTCCCAAACATCAAGACCTAAAATAGGCTTACCCAAATTTAATGGTGTATCTTGATTAGGTGTTGAAGTGACATGTAATTCTCCTGAATCGTCTAAAATGAGCCATGCCCATCCAGAACCAAATCGAGTTCCCGCAGCTTTAGAAAACTCTTTTTTAAAATTATCATACGAACCAAATTTGTTATTTAGAGCTTCAAGCAAATCACCTCTAGGACTACCTTGATTGTTAATTTTTAACTGTGGCCAGAATAATGAATGATTAAAATGACCTCCTCCATTATTTCTAACTGCATTTCTAACCCCCTCAGGTAGAACAGACAAATTCTTAAGCATCTCTTCAAGTGAAAGACCTAAATCTTTTTGACCTTCAAGTGCAGCATTAAGTTTGTTGACATATCCTTGATGGTGTTTAGAATAATGAATTTCCATAGTTTTTCTATCTATAAATGGTTCTAAAGAATCAAAACTATAATTTAATTTTGGTAAAGTAAACATAAAATTCCTCCATTTTTTAAATTTTAAATTATTTAAGATTTATTTTCAATCTTTATACTTATTATCCCATATATTAACAAATTTTTCATCTAAATTCACTAATAAAGTTTTGTATTTTGTAAGCATAACTTTTGAACCATGTATACCTGGAATTTTCTTAACATTTTTTTTCATTGTATAGTTTATTGGAATATTTTTACTGTACTTCAATTTAGAATGAAAAGCAGCAAGTTTTGCAGCAGTATTAAAACCTTGACTTAGAATATTTCCTCTATATATAACGTGGGATCCTTGTGCGTCTTTAACATGAAAAAAATAGTCTTTTGGTTTGGCTATTTTATGTGTTACTATATTATTTTGATAAGCATTTTTACCTAAAAAGATAACATAATCTTGTTCTGAAATCTCAACATATTTTTTTAATTTAGTTTTATTTTTGTTCTTAATTTTTGTAAATTGTAAATTCTTCTCTAATAGTACTTTGTCTAATTCATCGGATGTTATAGTATTAGTTTCAATATTAAATACAAGACTATTAAAAAAATCAATTTCATTATTTGTGATTTCTATTTGTTCTTTAATTTTAAGAATTGCTCTTTTTGCTTTTTTATATTTTTTAAATTTTAAATTAATATTGTCAATAATTCTAATTTTAGGATTTAATTTTATTCCATATAGATTTTCTCTTTTTAATTTAATGTTTTCAAATCTTAATAGATTTTCTGCTTCTTTTTGAAGTTTAAAGTTATTTTTATTATTATCTATCTCATTATTAAGTTTGATTAGTTTATTTGATTTCAATTTTATAACGTAATTAATTTTTTTCAGATATTTATTAAGTGGTTTAGTCTTATTAAATTCATATTTCATTATTTCGTTAATTGAAGAGAATCTTTTTCCTCCATCCTTATCAAATAATGATAATTTATTCTTAAATATAGAGGGAGAAACATTGATTTCAAGAGGTAAAACTTGATATTCATAAATTTCTCTTGAAGTTTCTGGAGAGAGTCCCTCATATTTTTCAAATATTTCTACAGGCGAAGATGGGATTTTTTTCATCTCTGTAAAAGGAATCTTTCTTGATTCATGAAACTTAAAAATTTTTCTGGTATCAGTATTTTTTCCCCTATATTTACCTAATAAGTTGTATGCTTTATCCGTAAGGTATGCGTTAGAATTTTTACCCATGAATTCTAATATTAAATAATGAGATTTATTTAAATTATATGTAGATTCTTGATGAAATTCTAAAATTAGAACACGATCACTATTGTATTGCTGAATAGAGACTATCCTTGAACGCAAAAGGTGCTTTTTCAATAATAATAAAAAATTTATTTCATGATTTTTTTCATTATTAACATAATCTATATGAAATCGATTACTCTGAGGACTTAAATCTACTTTTAGAAAAAAAACTTTTTTGTTATAAACTTCAAAAATAAATTTTTTATTATTATAATAAATTTTGTTGATTTTACTATTAATTATTTTTGGCTTTAACTCTCTTATTAAGTAATATAACATCAATCCATCAAATGACATATTTTTTCCTACAATATAATTTAACTTTACACATTTTATATTATCATATATAATTACTTTTAGATATACAAGGAGTATTTGATGAAATTAAATAATAGAGGATTATTAGTGGTAATTTCTGGTCCTTCAGGAGTGGGGAAAGGGACAGTTAGAAAAGCACTCTTTGAAATGAAAAAACACAATCTAATTTATTCGGTTTCAATGACAACTAGAGAAAAGAGATCAAATGAAATTGATGGTGTTGATTACTACTTTGTTTCTAAAGAGGAATTTGAAAAAAGAATAAAACAAAATAAATTTTTAGAATATGAAAAGTTTTTTGACAATTATTACGGAACACCATTAGATAAAGTTGAGGAGCAACTTAAAAACGGTCATGAAGTAGTTTTAGAGATTGAGGTTCAAGGTGCACTCAAAGTTAGAAGAAAAATTAAAGATGCTGTGTATATTTTTCTCGTCCCCCCATCAAAAGAATCATTGTATAATAGACTTGAAGAAAGAGGAACAGAGGATAAAAATAAAATTTTAAAAAGAATGGAAAAAGCAAATTCAGAGTTTAAATTGGCACATAAATATGATTATATTGTTGTAAATGATGACGTTCATAATGCCGCAGACAGAATACTAGCCATAATAAGAGCAGAACACGCTCGAACAGAAAGATCAATATATAGATACCAAGAAATGATAAGGAGCAAATAATGAAAAAAAATACTGATGGATTAAGATACCCCTCAATTGACAAACTTTTAGAGAAAATTGACTCTAAATATAAATTAGTGTACGCAGCGTCTAAAGTTGCAAGAATATTAGATAGAGAAAATCTTGACGTTGAAGACTCAAAATGTGAAAAAAGTGTTGGGATGGCGCTGGAAGAAATTATCAAAGATAGAGTGGATGTTGATTTCGATTAATAAGTTCTCCTAAATAAGGAGGACTTATTACTTTATTTGTTCAATTTTATTATGAAAAAAAACATTTTAAAGATTAAACAAAAAATAAAAGTTTTACCAAAAACACCAGGTTGTTATCTTATGAAAGATAAGGACCAAAAAGTTATATACATTGGTAAAGCAAAGAATTTAAAAAATAGAGTGGCTTCTTACTTTACTGGAGCTCATAATCAAAAAACAACTAGATTAATATCAAATATTTTTGATTTTGATTTTCTTCTTACTAACAATGAAAATGAATCATTAATATTAGAATTGAATTTAATAAAAAAATATCAACCAAAATACAATATAAGACTGGTTGACGATAAAACATATCCATATATTCAAATCACTGATGAAAAGTATCCAATGCTGAGAATCGTAAGAGAAAAAAACCCCACAGGAAAAGTTTTTGGACCTTATCCTAGTGTATTTTCTGCCAGAGAAACAGTGAAAATATTAAACAGGATTTATCCTTTTAGAAAATGTGAAAAATTACCAGATAAGGCTTGCTTATATTTCCATATTGGAGAATGCTTGGCGCCCTGTGTATCCAAAGATGTTGACTATAAAAACTACATAAATCAAGTCACCAGATTTTTAAAAGGTGAAACGAAACCGTTAATAAAAAAACTTCAGAATGAAATGGAATTATCATCAGAAATGATGTTATATGAAAAGGCAGCAAAATTTAGAGATATGATAAATCATATTAAAGAGACAACAAAAAAACAATTTATAAATTTAAACGATGGAAAATCGAGAGATGTTATTGCAATAGATTATAATGAAAAAGATATCTCTTTAGAAATTTTTATGCTTAATGATGGGAAAATTATTGATCATATTCAAAAAATATTTAGTTATATTTATGATCCTTTTGATTTCATTTCAACATATTTGAATGAAAGATATATTAATTATAAACCTGAAGAGATTTTGGCTGATAGAGAAATACCAATATACATTTTTGATGAAAAAAAAATTAAATTTTCATTTCCTGAAAAAGGACCAAAGAAAAAGCTTGTTGATCTAGCCAAGAAGAATGCAAAAGAAAATTTAGAGCATAATTTTATGCTAAATAGATATCAAAGTCTTTCTAACAACAAAGGTTTAGAGGAACTATCGAAAATACTCACAAAGAATATTAGTAAAATTGACATCATTGATAATTCACAACTTTTTGGTCAGGCTGCAGTTTCTGTGGCTATAGTTTATAATGAGAATAAATTCGATAAGAAAATGTATAGAAAATACCATCTTCAAAATAATAAAGATGATTATAATGCGATGAAAGAAGTGGTTTACAGAAGATATTTTAAAGTTCTCAATGAACAAAAAAAGTTTCCAGATTTAATTTTGGTAGATGGTGGACTTGGACAAATTAATGCAGCAAAAGAAAGTTTGGATATATTAAAAATATCTATACCTGTTGTTGGATTAAAGAAAGACAAAAAACATAATCTAAGTAAACTAGTCTTGATAGATAGAGAAATTAATCTTGACAAAAAAGGAAAATTCTATAGATTTTTAGTAAGTTTGTCAGAAGAGGTTCATAGATTTGCTATTTCCTTTCATAAAAAGACAAGAGACAAAGGTATCTATGCTTCAAAATTTGATAAAATACCTGGAGTTGGACCAAAAAAGAACGCACTTTTGATTAAAAATTTTGGAACTTATGAAAATTTAAAAAATGTTACAAATGAAGAATTAAAAAAGATCGGCATAAATTTTAAAAGTATAGAATATATAAGGAAAAATTCTTGAGAAAGATAATTTTCAAAGTCCAAAACAACTATATTTTAATTAAAAAAAGAAGAGGACTTACAAAATATGATCTATTAAAAAATCATAGAAATAGA
>JAAZUY010000013.1 GCA_018623895.1 bacterium
AGAAGCCGTTGTAGAGAATGAAGCAACCGCTGCAAAAGAAAAAGAAATTGCAATTAAAGAACAAGAAGCAGCTCTTATTAGAGAAGAGACACAAAGGTTGGTGGCTGAGATACAAGCTGAAAGGTTAATAATTGAAGCAACAGCATCAGCAGAAGCTGAAGCACTACTTAAAGCTGTTACTGTAAATGCAATAAATGTTATGTATGAAGGACAATTTGAAAACGAAACAGAGAGAGAAACCTTTGAATCTAGCGGTTCAGGAGGATTCTTAACAATTCAAGAGGTTGCTCAAATAGTCATTGAGCAAATGTATTATGATACTTGGAATGGCGTTTTACCAGAGGTAATAACTGGAGAAGACGGGATTTCAATAATTTTACCACCAAGAGAAGAATAAAAAAAAAACTCAGTTAATTCTGAGTTTTTTTTTAATTATAAGCTAATATTATGCAGCTTCTTCGAATCCAGCCTCTGCAGACATCATTGTTCCAACTAATGTCAAGATCACACCATAAATAACTTTAGATGCAACGTCAGCAATAGTATAGATAACTTGTTGTGCAACGATTCCGAATTCAAACGGAAGTACAGGCATTATGTATGCTAACGGATAGAGTGTCCATGAAACATAGAATAATGGAAGTAAAACAGAAAAGAGTGGAAGAGCCTTAGATTTAGCTAAGTTTTTCTTACCTTCTTTAATTACTCTTGTGATTAAAATTAATACGAAAGCATAGAATACTGTAGAAACTACACCCCATAATAACCACATAGCAACATTTCCGCCTTGACCACTATACTCTAATGGCTCAGAAAATTGACCGATGTATCCTGTAAGAACCATAAGCATACCAGCACCAGCAAACTGTGCAACATACTTTTTAAACGCAGCACCAGTCACACCAACGATGAACAAGATTTGGATGAGTAGCATTGGAACATCAATTAACCAGTTAAGGTAACGGAAACCATTTGAGAAATTTCCTGTTAATGTCATCATACCCTCTGTTTCGCTAGCAGTGAATGCAGCAACCCAGCTGTCTTGTTGCTCCATTAGTAAGAGCAGTGCAGAAACCATAACAACAACACTAAGTACTGAACTTGGTCTGTATTTAGGTGCAGTTGTTCTAATAGTTAGGATAAAGTATAAAAGTGATGCTGCCATAGCTGCATATCCTAAAGTCAACACATGTTCAACAAGTTGAAATGATTGAACACTTAATTCCATATATTTCCTCCTATAGGTATTGTTTTCTCTTAATATTATAATATTAAATGAAAGCGCTGTCAATTTATAGGACCAAAAAAAAACAAATTATAGTCTTAATTATTTGTCAAGTTTAAGATTATAAACTTTTAATGCATTGTGTAATATTTTAATTAATAGTGTATAATTGTAAATTATGATGAAAAAAAATATTAGTACAGTAGGTTTATTTTTAAAGTTTTTGAAAATTGGATTATTCACATTTGGTGGTGGTTACGCTATGATTGGGTGGATTAAAAAAGAATTTTCAAAAGATGAGAGTTACATTGACTCAAAAAAACTTACAGATTATATTGCTATCGCACAATCTGCACCCGGTATGATATCCTTAAATATTGCAAATCTTATAGGTAGAGAATTAAAAGGTATAAAGGGTAGTCTAGTTTCTGTAATTGGAGTAATGGTTCCTTCAATAATTATAATTAGTCTTCTTGCAAATTTTATTTATTTTGGGAATGGTTCTGAATTTAAATTAGATATCCAATTTCAAAACATCTTAAAATTTGTTTTAATTAGTGTCGTTGTAATTCTCTTAAATGCAGCGAGTGACTTGAGAAAAATAAAAAAAAGAAGTTTTTTTGATTATTTTTATCTAATCATTGTTTTCACAGGGGTATACATACTTAGTATTCCTATTTCAGTTATAGTTTTATTAAATATATTCGTTGGATTGATAATTACAAAAGTTCAGAGGAAGTTTTAAAATGATTAAATTGATATTAATCTTTGTATATATTGGTACATTCACAATTGGTGGAGGGGCATCTGGAATAGCATTAATACAACAAGTTTTATTTGAAAATGGAATAGTAAATGAACTCGGATTAAATTTAAATCAAAATGACTTTTTTGCGATCATTGCTATTTCAGAATCAACGCCAGGACCAATTGGAATAAATATGGCAAGCTTCATAGGTTTTTTTAAGAGGGGTTTAATTGGGGCTTTCTTAATTTCATCATTTTACGCATTGCCATCTTTTTTGATATTATCATTGGGATATAATTTTATTAAAAGAAACCTCAACAAAAACTATATGAAAAACATATTAAAATATGTAAAGATCTCCATAGTTGGAATTATTTATTCTGTAGTTATTAAAATTGCTTTTTCTGGAATCATTATGAACTCATATGAACTAGAAAATATTATATTAAACACATCAATTTTTCTAGGAATGTATATGTTATATAGAAAATATCAAAACCCATTATTATTGATATTAATTGCAGTTCTTGCAGGATCAATATACAATGTAATAATTATCTAAAATATGGTAAAATATCAGTGAGGTATTAAATGAAAAAAATTATAAAATTAGTCTCTTTCTTTGTTTTATCACTCATTCTAATAGGTTGTTCTGAAGCATCGCTTGACCAACCTAAAAACCTTCGATTGAGTGATGATAATCTGATTTGGGATTCTGTAGAGGGTGCAGACGGCTACATTATATATATGGGAGAAAACTTTTTTTCAATCAATTCAAGAGATGAGGATACTCAAGATTTTGATTTGACATTGTTTCATGATGTATATCCGAATGGTTTATATGATGTTTATGTTATTGCAACATTAAACGGTGAATTTTCAATGCCTTCAGAATATCTATCTTACGAAATTTTGAGGGATCTTCAAGGTGTTACAAATGTAAGATTTGAAAACAATACTTTGACTTGGGATGAAGTTGAGGGTGCAACAAATTATGCTGTTGAAATTTTTGGAGAAACTTTTTTATTCTATACTAATTACATTGAGCTTCCTCTGTCGGAATATCCATTAGAATTAATAGAGGTAAAAATTTATGCATATTTTGATAACGATATTTCTGAAGGTTATATTTATGAATTAGATAATCGAATGGGTGGCATGGATATGATGTCTTATATGCTTTACATGATGAATCCTTCGTACAAAATGAATATGACACAAGATGACTTTGATTCTACTGAGGAATTTCAAGAATACCAACAAGCAAAAATGATGATTGATTACTACACAACGTATACCAGTGATACGGATGAATTAGATGCTGCTAGTTTTTTTGGAACCATTATGACAGCGACAGATAGTGATAATATAATGAATGATCCAATTTCATCATTGTTTGAATTGACAGAGCTTTCAGATCTTACACCCGAAGGCATTGCTTCTCTAATTTTTGATTTACTTCTTTCAAACGCCATGATGGAAAACATGTATTATTCTGAAGAGTTGGAATATTACATGAATCTGTTGAATGAATTAGATACATATTTGATTTCTTTTGAAACTGAGGGTGTCTATGCAGAACTGTCGTCTCTTCTAGAAAACTCATTAGGCTTAGAAGTGGCATCTCAATTTAATAATTATTTGGGAAGAGGAACGATGATTAACGAAAATTATCATCAGGATTATCAATTTAATTACTTTATTTTGTATGAAACAATTTATTTGATTCAGGAAAGCTTAGAATTTCAAGTAGAATTGGAACTTCCTATGTATGATAATTATGAATCTTTTACGGATTTCCAAAACTTAATTGTATCTTCATACAACAGCATGAATCAGGAATTACTTGACTTCTTAAGTAATGCAGAAAAGCAATATGAATTAGAAAATTACAGTTATCTTTTGATGGAATATGCCGTATATTATAGTTGGATAGGAGAGTTTGAACAGATCGTTCAAGATTCAGAAAATATTTTACTTTTAGAGCAAGATAGGGAATCGATTGAAAACTCATTAGCTGTTTTAATTGAATATATTTTTCTTGTACAAGATTCAATAGAGTCACCACTTAATAATTTGATTGATATGATTGAAAATGATACTCTAACAAACACACAAATTATAAACATCAAGGATCAAATTGTATATGGTATATATGAAAACTTACCATCTAAAGAAGTTTTATCAGAGGCTTTTGAGGTTCTTTTATCACTAAGTAATTACCAAACAGGTGAAGTAGAGTTCGTTTTAGAAGATGGAGAAATTTTAGCAAATAATGTACTGCTTTCTGTAAAGCTTTTTGCAGAGTTTATGTATATGATTGATGTTGAAGATTTAGAAGAATTACTTGATATATTAGATCGTGCACAATCTTCTCCTTCGGCAAATATAGATATTCTCGTATTTGGAGCACAAAAGATACTAAATTACTACGATGGTTATCAAGAAACAATTATGGAATTAAAAGAAGCAAATTTATCGATTTTTGATAGTTCAATATCAAATTTATTGTTCTCATCGTTTGGAGAAGAGTTTAAAGAGTTGTTTTCATTGCTTGTTAATGTTAATGAACAATTTTTATTAGATTACATGAGAACATTTGTATCAACTAATGGAGAGTTATTTAAGTTACTTATTGAGCCTTCACAAGAACAATTTTCTTTTAATGAAATCATAACACAATTGCTACCTTATTCTGAAATAACTGTAGAAAACCTTGATGACGAAGTACTCAAGGAGATTATCGATCAAGTAGCGGCCATCTTTACTCAAATATTATTCGAAGAGGAACAACCGGCAAATGATACAGATAATGAGTTGTCTGAAGATGTAGCAGTAATCTTAAATTCATCACTTAGATTTATCGCTATAGTTTTAGAGACATTGGGTAATAATGACTTAGACACTTTGATTTTTTCTACAATAGAAGAAGATCCGAATGCATTTGCTGTAGAATTTGCATCTATATTTGTTGAACTAGGATCAAACGAGAATTATAAAGTGTTGTTTACTGAGTTTACTACATCATTGTCTTCAATTCTTACTAACCAGAATGTACTTGAAATGTTTGAAATGTCGCAAGAAGGTTCTTTAGCATTAGTTGAAATGGTAGTTGATTTTGAAGCTGCGCTATTCGACTATTTTCAGGCATTATCTCAAATAGATCTATCAAGTATTTCAGAGGAAAATCAAGAGCTTATTGAACAGTTTTATATTATATTGACAGGATTTTTAAGTGATGGAGAAAATGAGTTTGAAGAACCACAATTGACTATTGAGTATGATTCTTTTGATAGCGGATTAATCATTACAAATGAAAGTGATTATGCAGTGGTTTTAAATGTATTTGTATTTGGATATTCAACCACATCGGAGTGGACAGAAGTAATATTGCCAGGAGAAAGCATATTTGTTTTAGTTACAAATGTAGACGGTTTAGATTCCTTTGACGTTTCCGTTGATATTTATTCTGAGGATTATAATCCTTTAGGATTTACTAGCCGATACATAGAATTAAATTCTCCAGAGAATTTACCAATAAAAGACCAAGCAATGCTTGGTTTTTTTATGCTATACTTAGACATATGAAAACTTTAGTTAAAGATATTCGAATAGTTACAAAAAAAGATATTCAATCTGTTTTGGATCAAAATATGCCTATTGCTTTTCCAACCGAAACGGTTTACGGACTAGGTGCAAAAATTGATGATATCAAAGCTATAAAAAAAATATTCATGCTTAAGAAAAGGCCGTTGAAAAATCCTATGATCGTTCATGTTTCAAATCAAAAAATGATATCGTCTGTTGTTTTAAATATTCCAAAAGATGCAAAAAAACTTATAAAAAATTTTTTTCCAGGGCCATTGACATTAATTTTAAAAAAGAAAAAAACATTAAATAGTCTAATTACTGCAAATATGGAGACTGTAGGAATTAGGATGCCTTCAAATAAAACAGCTCTTAAATTATTAGATCTAATTGGTCAACCAATTGTTGCACCTTCTGCAAACGTATCAGGTAAACCTTCTTCAACAAATTATAAACATGTGCTAGATGATTTTGATGGAAAAATCCCCTTGCTAATTAAAGGCGAAGAAATTTCACTAGGGATTGAATCAACAATAATTGATATGACAGTAAATCCCTATGTTATTTTGAGACCGGGCATAATTACCTCAGATCAAATTGAAAAAGTGCTTTTAAAAAAGTTGGGAACAGTAAGTAAAACAATAGCGCCCGGAATGATTTATCCCCATTATGTCCCATCAAAACCTTTGACAGTTTTAGAAGGAGATTATGATCAAATAAGAAATTTTTTAAAATCAAAAGAAGGTTCAATTTTTATTGGAGATTCTTTAAAATACAAGGACATTCCAAACTTTGTATCAATGGGAGAAGGCAAAGACCAATTGATAATAAATCTCTATAAAACATTGAGAAGTTTGGATAATTACAAAGGTGAAGAAGTATTTACACACGTCGTTGATCATAGAGGTTATATGAATAGATTGATGAAAGCATCTGAAGGAAGATTAATAAAGTTAAGTATTGAAAATTGAAAACACTTTAATTTCATACAAGAAAATAATCATTACATAAGTTGAGCTTTTGCTTTGGTCAATAAAACCAAATATAAAGGCACCAATAAATATAAAACACCAAGATATAAAATTCTTTTTAATTTTAAGATTTATCAATAGCAAAGATAGAATTAATGACAGTATGTATGCAAATAAAGACGTAAAGATTGAATTTGGAAACAAGAATAATAATAATATCGGTTCAACGTTTAACAGAGAGTATATATATAAAAAAGATTTTTTTTTATTTAATGATTGAAAAAAAGATGTATTTTTTAAGAAAAATATATTTAAAAACATGTAAAGGACTAATGTTAGAAGCATGATGTATACATAAAAATTTGAAAATAATTCTAGTCCCTCTAAATAAAATAAAACCCCATTAAAAAACAACAAAGATAATAAAAATGATATCAATAATTTCAAGCTTATTTTTGATGTGAATAAAGGAGATTTTTTCAATGTTTTTTTAGTCATGATAATTCCTAAGATTTTAAGTTTAAAGTATGATAAAATTATAACATAGATGAGTAAAACTAATAAAAAGAACCAAATAATCGATAATTTTTATAAAGAAAATTATACTCTTATTGATGTTAGATCAAAAGAAGAGTATGTTTTGGGTCATTTAAAAGGTTCAATCAATTTTGAACTTGAAAAATTATTTAAAAATTATAAGATAAAGCTGAATAAAAAGAGTAAATACTTATTATACTGTCATTCTGGAAATCGTAGCCAAATCGCCATGGATTTTTTGCATTCAAAAGGCTATGAGAATATTTTAAATATTGGTGGAATAATTGATTTTCCAACTGAAATGTTAGATATGGATAACAATGAAGAAAATTATTACTAAAAAGAAAAGGAAGTAAAAAAATGCAAAAAATTTTTTTTGTTGAAGATGATGATGGAATTAACTTTATAATTAAAAAAACATTAGATAATTCAAACTTTAAAAGCGAAGGTTTTAAAAAAGGACTTCATTTTATAGAAAAGTTCAAGGAAGAAAAGCCATCACTTGTTTTGTTAGATTTAATGCTTCCAGATGTTTCAGGATTTGAATTGATTAAGTATATAAGAAAAACAGATCAAAAAATACCGATAATTGTAGTATCTGCTTTTCAAGATGAAACTCAAAAAGTTCAAGCATTTGATTTGGGTGCGGATGATTATATTGTAAAACCTTTTGGAATATTAGAACTAACATCTAGAATAAAGTCAAAACTTAGAAAGGTTTCAGTTGAATTGACATTAAGTTTTGAGGATTTAGTCATGTATCCTAAAAAGAGAATTGTTCAAAATAAACTAAAAAAAATTAATCTTACTGTTAAGGAGTTTGATATATTAAAATATATTTTGATTAACAAGGAAAACATTGTAAGTAAAGAAGAAATATATAAGAGCGTGTGGAATTCAAATGTTTTTGTTGAATCAAGGACATTAGATGTTCACGTTAAATCATTAAGAAAAAAATTAATTGATTGTAATGTTAACTTTCTTATAAAAACTGTTCGCGGAATAGGATATAAAATTGAAAAAAAGATATGAAAAATTAAGAAATAAAATAATATCTATTGGATTATTTTTAGCAATAGTGTTTTCAATATTAAGCTTAATTTTCGATTTCAAAATCACAATCTTTGCTAATCTTATTTTATTAATTGGTGTTTTTTGTTATCTAATTTTTACCAGATTTAAAGAAAAAAATTCAAAAAAATTAGTTAAATCAAATAAATTCGTAAATTCATTAGAAAATTTAAAATCAAAAGACATTAGATATTTTAATCAAGGAAACAACGAGGTTAAGACTAATGAAAAAAATATCTCATTAGCATTTCAAATACTTGAAAAAATTCACAATGCAGCTGCTGTTCTTGAAAAAGATAATCTAGTCATGTTTTTTAATAAGGCATTCAAGAATCTATTTAAAATAGAAAAGTTTGAAAAAATAAAATTTGAAAAGTTAAATATTCCGATTAAACTTATTGAATTTCTTGCTAAATACAATAAATCAAAAACGAATAATTTCAGACTAATACATGATGAAAAAAATTATGTAGTAGTTTTTCATGAATTGAAACTAGATTTTTTGAATTCATATACGGTTATTACAATTAATGATGTAACTCTAGAAACAACAATATCAAATTTAAAAAAAGATTTTATTTCTTACGCATCACATGAGCTCAAGTCTCCATTGACATTAATAAAGGGCAATGCTGAACTATTAAAGCATGGGATGGTTAAGGATGAGGAGTACAAAAAAGTAGTATCGAATATTTCAAAACAAACAGATTTAATGAGCAATATTATTGAAGATATGTTGATGCTTTCTAGGTTAGAAAACTTCAAAGAGTCTCAAGATGTAGAAATGAATTTAAAAGAAAAAATTAACGAAATCTTAGAATTGATGAGACCACTGATTATAAAAAAGAACATTTCTATTATTACTAATTGTGAAAATATAAAGTACAATGCTGATCCAATGGATATAATGAAGTTATTAAAAAACATAATTGAAAACGCAGTTATATATTCAAAAAATAATTCAAAAATAGAAATAAACTTACTCAGAACCAACAAAATGATTATATTTATTGTCAAAGATAATGGAATCGGAATACCTTTGGAGCATCAAGAAAGAATATTTGAAAGGTTTTATAGGATAAATTCAAACAACAAAAAAGAAGGAACGGGTCTTGGTTTAGCGATAGTTAAACATGTTGTTCAAAAATATAAGGGTAAATATATAATAAAATCTAAACCAAATTATGGGACAACGTTGCAGATTGAATTACCAACAAAAAAAATCAAGGAAAACCCTTGATTTTTTTTAATAATTAATATATTATTAGAAACAATAATATACACATCAATGTGTAAAAATTTTTTTATTATTAGGTGGAAATCGATTGATAGTTGTATATGATTCATTAACGGGAAATACTAAAAAAGCAGCAGAAAAGCTCGGAATGAAGACAAAAAAAATAAATAGTTATGAAAATGATGATGATGAAAAAGTTTTTTTAATGACCAGGTCCCAAGGGTTTGGTGAAGTTCCAATAACTACATTAGAATTCTTAAATAAATACTCAAAAAGAGTTGTTGGAGTTGCAGTTTCAGGTAATAAAAATTGGGGAAAAAATTTTGGAAAAGCTGGAAGAATCATTGAATCTAAATATAATATTCCACTAGTTTGTATATTTGAAGGAATAGGATTCGATCAAGAAATAAAAAAAATTAAAGATTTCTTGTTAAGGTCTATTTAAAGGAATTTTTTTTCCAAAAAGATCGTAAATATTTACAGTAAATTTAAGATATAGTGTAAAATTAAAATAAACTAATCATAGTCAGACACCAAAGAAAAAAAAGAGGTGAATTGTATGGATCGTTCAATGATTCCAGAATGGATAATACTAAACAATCAAATAATAGATGAAAATGGAGAAATTAAAAGCCTTAATAAAGATAAAGATGCAGTGAGATCTTATTTTTTAAATTACGTTAATAAAAAAACACAATTTTTTCATTCTCTCGAGGAAAAAATTGAATATCTAATTGAAAACGAATATTATGAATCTAGAATATTTAAACCATATACAATGAAGCAGATTCATGAAATATATAACATAGCATACAAGGCAAAATTTAGATTTCCATCTTATATGGGGGCATTTAAATTTTATAATGATTATGCACTAAAATCCCGAGACGGAAATAATTTTCTAGAGAGGTATGAAGACAGATTATCCGTAAACGCCCTCTACCATGCAGGAGGAGATTTTCAGAAGGCAAAACGTATAATTCATTCTCTTATTTCTCAGGATTTTACTCCCGCAACACCAACTCTTCTTAACACAGGTAAAAGACATAGAGGAGAGTTTGTTTCCTGCTTCTTGATGGAAGCTGGTGATTCATTAAATGATATTTCTAGAATTTCAGAATTTTCTATGCAACTATCCAAAATCGGCGGCGGTGTTTCAATAAATCTATCAAACCTAAGAGCAAAAGGTGAATCTATAAAAGGAATACCTAACGTTTGTAAAGGTGTAGTTGGTGTTATGAAATTACTTGATAATAATTTCAGATATGCAGATCAGATGGGTCAAAGAACTGGAGCAGGTGCTGTGTATTTGAACGTTTTTCATTCAGACATTGAAGATTTTTTACAAACAAAAAAATTAAATGCCGATGATGACATTAGAGTAAAAACGTTATCTATGGGTGTGGTAATCCCAGATAAAATGATAGAGTTAGCAAAAGA
>JAAZUY010000069.1 GCA_018623895.1 bacterium
AACCCTCTATTGACTTATGCATTGCCTCAAAAGTAGAGTTTAAGATATTATTCTTGTCAATCTTATAAGAGCTGACAAATGCAACTGAATATGCCAATGCATTTTTTTCTATAAATTTTTTAAGCTCTAATCTTTTACTTTGGGAAAGTTTTTTAGAATCATTAAGATTTTTGTTTTCAAATTTTTTTCCAAGTATTACAGCAGCAGCTGTAACAGGTCCTGCTAGACTTCCTCTACCTGCTTCATCAATTCCTGCTTCATACTTAAATTTTGAAAACTTATTCATTAACATTTTAATAAAATCAAATTTTAAAAGAAATCTTACCTTAGTATGAAATTACAAAAATAGATGCAGAAGTTTTTTCTGGTAACAAGCTTTTTTTTAATTCCAATAATTTTAGTTGCACAGACCGATGATATTGACGGCAAATTAAAAGCTCAAGAGGAACAGCAAAAATTAGAGGAAGAAGCTAATAAAAAAACAGATACTATAACCACTGAGTTTTATAAAATATATTATTTAGATGGAAGGACTGAAACTGTTGACACATCTCTTACTATAACAAAAGACTACAAGTTTAACTTTACAAGAAAGGACAACTTTGAATTAATTAAAATGTCAAATGTTGGCCACACATATAATAGTTTAGGATACGATTTTAGTCATAATGATTACCCAAAGATGGGTGCGTTAGGAAAACACTTTAATTATTTTGAAAAAAATGATATTGGCTACTACGAAGTTCCAACTCCATTTACTGAATTATTTGCTAAATCTACTTTTGAACAAGGACAAATATTGGATGCATTAATTTCGGTTAATTTTAATCCAAATTTTAACCTTACTCTTGCTCATAAAGGATACAAGTCTCTTGGAAAGTATCAGTCAATTAAATCAAGAGGAAATCAGTTTAGGCTCTCATCTATTTTTAATTCAAATAATGGCTTAACAAATGTTAAGTTACACTTTACTTCTCAAAACCTTTTTAATGATGAAAATGGTGGACTTGATCCTGATAGTATATATTTTTTCGAACAAGCACCAGATTATTTTGTTCTAGATGAATCTGGTAACCAAATTCAAAACGATGATGGAACTTATGAAATGATATATTATGATGGCTATCTCGACAGATCTAGACTTGGTCCTAATATAATTGCATCTGGAAGTTTATACTCAAAAAGATTTTTTACAGACATCTCAAGAGTAATTATAAATAAAGTTGAAAAAAACACATCTTTAATTTTTGGTTATCAGTTTACTCATGAGTATAAAAAACTCAATTTTAAAGAAAATAGAGGTGGTAGATTCTTTGGTGATTTCTTCTCTGTTGACCCCGAAGATAAATCGATTAATGATTTGTCCAGATTTATTTTGGATGAAAATATATTTTATCTAAAATCTAATTTGAATAAAATTGGTATGATTCATTTGCAGTTCAAACAAATTAAATGGAAAAACAGTTATCAAATTGAAAGTGACTTGGGTTTAATTGACATGTTAAATCCTATGCAATCTAAAATTTCAATTAATTGGAAAAAGGATTTATCAAGTTTCAGTTTCTATTTTGATTTTGACAACTCATTAAAAGATTCTTTTAAGTCAAATAAAATTGAATTAGGAATTGAAGGAAATTTTTTAAAAAATTTCAAATTTGCAATATCTGCAAAACAATTTGAAAGGTCTCCAAACTTCAATTTTATTTTACATAGGAGTCAATATGAAAGTTATAATTGGTATAATTCCAATTTGAGTAACGAAAAAATATCAAAAGTATCTTTGGATATTTCTTATAAAAATTATGTCAATTTAAGTGGTGAGTATAACATAATTGACAATTTTACGTTCTTTAGAGAATCAGTCAATCCATTATTAGGAGAATTTGATTTTTTTAGAAGGGCTATTCCTAATCAATCCAAAAATGAAATTAAATATTATAAGGTTAAACTATATAGTAATATTCCTATTGGAAAGTTTTCAATAATTAACACTGCTCAATATCAAAAAAAAGATCAGATTGTTGAAACTGGTGAGCTATCTGCAATTAATGTTCCAGAATGGATAACAAGAAATACAATTATGTATTCTTCTAAATTATTTAATAGATCTCTAGATATACAAACTGGCGTGACATTTAACTATTTTACGAAATTTTGGGCTAATTATTATAATCCACTTATTTCTGAGTTTGTTGTTCAGAATTATAAAGAAATAGGTGAGTTCCCAAGATTTGATCTATTTTTTAATGCTAAGATTCAGCAAACTAGAGTTTTTATTAAAGTAGAACATTTAAATAGTTCTTTCTCAGGATATGACTATTACTCTGACCCATTTACTCCATATAGGGATCTTTCAGTTAGATTTGGGTTAGTATGGAATTTTTTCCAATAATAAAATGAAAAATTATAATGTTATAGGGGTTATGTCAGGAACTTCATTAGATGGTTTGGATATTGTTTATGTTAAGTTTACTCAAAATGAAAGTTGGAGTTTTAAGATAATTAACTCAAAAACATATAAATATGAAGATTCAACAACTGAAATACTGAATGAAATATCAAGAAAGAGTATTAAAGAGATCAAAGAGATTGATGTTGAATATTCTAAAAAGTTAGCTAAAATGATTAATGAGTTTATTAATGAATTTTCCATCAATAAAATTGATTTTGTAAGTTCTCATGGACACACTGCCATTCATGATCCATCAAACTTAATAACTTATCAAATGGGAAATTTATCAACACTTTCAAAAGAAATTAATCAAAAAGTTATCTGTGATTTTAGAGTTCAAGATGTAAAACTTGGTGGTGAAGGTGCTCCTCTTGTTCCAGTTGGTGAAAAATATTTATTTCATGAATATGATTCATTTATAAATCTAGGTGGGTTTGCTAATATTTCAAATCATAAAGGGGAAAGTTTGATTGCTTATGATATATGTCCAGTTAATATCGTGCTAAATAATCTATCAAATAAAATTGGAAAAGACTTTGACAACAAGGGATCTATTGCTTCGTCAGGAAAACTTATTTTAAAACTTTATGAGAAATTGGAAAAATTAAAATACTATAAATCAAGTCCACCTAAGTCGTTAGGAATTGAATGGGTAAATGCAAATGTGTTTCCAATGATTAATAAATATTTTGATTATCCAATAGAAGATTTATTAAATACCTTATCAAATCACATTGCAAATCAAATTTCAAATAACTTGAAAGATTTAGA
>JAAZUY010000070.1 GCA_018623895.1 bacterium
CTTCAGAAAATGAAGTTGATTTAGGAGATGTTGAGATTCGAATTTATAATAACGGATCTACAACAAAAGGTGGAGACCACTCTATAGAGTTGACGGGTTTGCTTGGAAGTAATGAATACTATGTCGTTTCGGGAAATAACACACAAAATCAGGATATAAAAGAAAAGACAGATTTTGAATTCAGGGGGAATCTCCCTTTCAATGGAAATGACGTGATTGAATTATACTTCAAAAATGTTTTGTTTGAGCAACTTGGATACTTTGGTTTTGATATAGACTACTGTTTGGATGTAACATTAATTAGGCTGGGTCACAAAGAGGATTTTGTTAGTTCAAAAGAGTTTTACCAATTTGATTTTATTACATATATACCAGACTTATTTCAACAATTAAAAAACGATGAACATGAAATAAAAACATTAGAGGAGTTATATGCAGGACCAAAGCTAGAAAATAGATTTAAAACATTAGATTATGTTGATCCAGAAAATGAAAACTTAGGATTTGGCGGAGCCGCTTTAACGGAAGTTACTAGTGTTGCTGATGGAGATACTGCTTCATTTAAGAGAATGAATGGATATCCTGGTGGATCATTAAGATATTTTTATTTAAATACACCAGAAGTCAAAGGTAATTACGTTGATGCAGAAGCTTGGGGATACGTAGCAAGCAAATACAACAAGGAATACTTGCTAAATAATCCTCAAAATAAAGAAATCTACGTTCAGTCTATTCCTGGAAATGCACTAAAAGAAGGCTATGGAAGAAATTTAGCATTAGTTTGGATAAATGGTCATTTGTCACAATTTTTGATTGTTTCGGAAGGACTAACTGAAGATGTGGGATCTCAATACAACACCTATGATAGGATTCTTACGTATTTAAATGTTCCATATTTAACATTTATGAGATTTGCACAAGAAAGAGCAATAATTAATGGTTGGGGTACCAAAGGTTTCCCTGCTAATGAAAATGGAGAAATGTCGCCTGATTGGAATTATGATCTTAATAAAAATACAACAGAAAATCCTGTTTGGTCACCAAATTTAGATTTACCTTGGGCATAAAATGTCTATCTTTTTTCAAATATGGTATTCTATTATAATATCTTGAAAGGATAAATCTTATTGATGAAAGAAATTTTAAATATAATTAAAAATTTTGATACAATAATAATCCATCGACACTCAAACCCTGATATGGACGCCATAGGAAGTCAATTTGGACTAAAATATATTTTAAAAGAAGAATTCCCAAACAAAAAAATATATTGTGTAGGTGACTTAAATGATATGTCTTACGAAGCAAAAACAGATAGAATTTCAGATGAAACCTATGTCGACTCTTTGTCAATTATCGTGGATGTGTCAGTTTCAAGGATGATTTCAGATAGTAGATTTGTCTTATCAAAAAAAAGAATTGTTATTGATCATCATGATAATGATTGCGATATAGAGAACGTTGATATAAATTATAATGATACTTCATTTAATTCTGTATGTGAAATGATTATTGAAATTTTCAAGAATGAAAAAATTAGTTTTACAAAAAAAGCGGCAACGTATTTGTATGCCGGGATGATTACGGATTCTGGAAGATTTCTTTACTTAAAAAAACCAAAAAGAACATTTGAACTTGCAAGCTATGTCTGTTCATTTAATCCAGACATAGAATCAATATATAAATATCTCTACACAGAAAAATTAGCAAAGAGATTAATTAAAAATAAATTTAGTCAATTTAAATTATCCTCTAAAAATGTTGCGTATAGAATAAACACAATGCAGGAAATAAAATCAACAGGATTAGAGTTCCAGTCAATAAGTAGAGGGATGGTCAATTTAATGGCTGGAATTATAGAAATACCAATATGGTGCTCATTCTCTGAAAAAGAAAAAGATCATTTTGTTGTTGAATTAAGGTCGAGAGAATATAGTGTTGTTGATGTGGCAAAAAAATACGGTGGGGGAGGCCACAAATACGCATGCGGCGCGACTATTAGAAAAAAAGATATAAAAAGTTTTATTAAGGATTTAGACAAACTAATAACCGAGGGTCAAAATGAAAAAGAATGAAATTTTAAATTACATATATAAATATGAAAAAATAATTATACACGGACATTCAAGGCCAGACGGTGATTGTTACGGAGCACAACTTGGACTAAAGAATATAATTATTGAAAATTTTCCAAATAAAGAAGTTTATGCCGTAGGAGAAAAAAGTGAATATGTTGACTTTTTGGGTCAATTCGATGAAATAGATGATTCAACTTATAAAGACGCTTTATCTGTAGTTGTTGATACAGCGGTTTCAGATCGAATAAGTGAAAAAAGGTATAAATTAGGAAAAGAAGTTTTAAAAATAGATCATCATATCGATGTTGAAGAATATGGAGACTACAACTTTGTTGATACGTCTTATCCGGCGGCATCAGAAATAATTACTGACCTTGCTGTAGCAAATAAATTAAGAATTAACATCAAAGGTGCAACGGCTTTATACACGGGAATTGTTACTGATACAGGTAGATTTAGATATAGGGGCGTATCAGGTAGGACTCATATTCTTGTTTCACATTTAATCAACTCTGGAGCAGATCTTGAAATTGTAAATAATAATCTTGGAAAAGAAAATATAAAATCTATGAAATTAAAAGGCTATGTTTACTCTAATTTTATTACTACAAAGGGCGGATTTATATACATAAAAATGAATAATCAGATCCTTAAAGAATATGGTGTTTCAAAAGAAACAGCTTCCTCAATGGTCAATTTGCTAGGAGGTTTAGAGGGTCACCCAGTTTGGGCGTTAATGATTGAACACGAAGACCAAATAAGAGTGAGGTTAAGATCTAACGGACCAAAAATAAGTGATGTTGCTGCGAAATTTTCAGGCGGAGGACATGCTAGAGCTTCTGGGGCGACCTTGAAATCCTGGTCAGAACTGGATAAATTTATTCAAGAAATAGAAAAGGAAATAATAAAATATAAATCGGAGGTGCAAAAATGATTTTAGATTTTAGTTTAACGTTTGAAGAGGTAATTCTAAAAATAATTACACCGTTGTTCTTAACAGCTTTATTTGGTTCTATCATAGGATATGAAAGACAAAAAATTGGAAAAGCAGCTGGAATCTCATCCCATATGCTTGTTGCCTTTGCTAGTGCTGCAATTGCGATATTGCAAAGATTAA
>JAAZUY010000014.1 GCA_018623895.1 bacterium
GTTTTATTAGCTAAAGCATCGAATTATGGTTTGCTTGTAGAGAATATAGAGGTTGTTTTTGCAATAGGTTTGCTTCCCGATAACAAAATCCATGTAAGTGCTAGGTCAAAAGGAAAAATAAATGTTCAAATATTTATGGAATCGCTTGGTGGTGGCGGACATTTAAGCAGTGCAGCAACACAAATAGCAGATATGAAAATAAATGAAGTTAAAGAGAAAATAATCTCGAAAATTAAGTTAGAATATGGAAAAGAGGGTGAATCAATGAAAATTATACTACTAGAAGATATCAAAGGAAGAGGAAGAAAAGATGAAGTAATCGAAGTGGCAGGTGGATTTGGTCAATATCTTTTAAATCAAAATAAAGCTCTAATTGCTTCAGAAGAAAACTTAGAAAAGATAAAGAAAAAAATACAAATAATTAATGAAGAAAAAAGAAAACATAATGATTTGCTTAACAAAATAAAGAAAGACATCGACCATAAAAATATTACTATTGTTGCAAAATTCGGAGAAGGTGGCAAACTTTTTGGGGCTATAACTAATAAAAATATTGTAGATGAATTTGATAAGACCCATGGGATAACTATTGACAAAAAGAAAATCCATGTATCTTCAGAAATTAATTCTGTAGGAATTTACAATGTTAATGTAAAACTTAGTAAGGATATTATGGCAAGCTTTGATTTAAAGATAGTAGATCAGAAGGGATAAAATATGATAACAAAAATAATGCCGCATCAAAAGGATGCAGAACAGCGAATTCTAGGAATACTCTTTATGGATATTTCAAAAATTCAATTTTGCATGGATTTGATTGATGAAAAAGACTTTTATTTAGAGGAGCACCAAAGAATTTTTGAGGCTATGAAAAAGATATATATAGAAAACAAAACTTTCGATTACGTTTCTGTTTCTGGTTATTTAAAGGATAAAAATACACTTGAAAAAATTGGTGGAATTGAATATCTGTATTCTTTATCAGACATGATGCCGTCCTCAAGTCATTTAGAACAATATATTAGAATGATAAAAGATGCAAGAACAAAAAGAGATATTATCAATTTTGCAGGAAAAATTATTGACTCAGGATATTCTGGTGATCGAGAAATCAATGAATTTGTTGATTACTCAGAAGAAGGGATATTTGAGATAACAAAAAGAAGAAGAACTAGTGGTTTTACTAAGCTTTCTAATATAACAAGCGAAGTTAAGCAAATTATGGAAAGAAACTCAAATGCGCATGGGATAACAGGTTTGAGAACGGGATTTAGCAACTTGGATAGTTTAAGTGCAGGTCTACAGCCCGAAGAGTTGTTAATTTTAGCAGCAAGACCTTCAATGGGGAAAAGTGCATTTGCAATGAATTTAGCAATTAATGTTGCAAAGAGAAATAAAGATGGAAAAGCAAACGTAGCAATTTTCTCTCTTGAGATGAGTAATAACCAATTAGTTTCAAGGATGCTAAGTTCAGAGGGAAATATTAGAAACACTAAGATAAAAACAGGAAGTTTAACTCAAAAAGAATGGCAGCATTTTGAGACTACCAGAATAGCAATTAATGACTTAAATATTCATTTCGATGATTCTGGTTCTGTAACCGTTCAAGATATTAGAGCAAAGTGTAGAAAACTATCACAGGAAGATAAACTCGATTTTGTTGTCATAGATTATCTCCAGTTAATAAAATCTCAAGCAAGAGTTGGAAATAGACAAGAAGAAGTTGCAAATATTTCAAGAAGTCTAAAACAAATGGCAAGAGAATTAAAAGTTCCAGTGCTGGCACTCTCTCAGCTTTCAAGAGACGTCGAAAAAAGAGATGACAAAAGACCTGTGTTAGCTGATTTAAGAGAGTCCGGATCTATTGAGCAAGATGCAGATATAGTTTTATTTTTATATAGACAAGATTTTTATAAAAAATCATCAGAAAATAAAACCGGTGATGTTGAATTGATAATTGCTAAGAATAGACAAGGGATAGCTGGAGTTTCAAGATATTTTAGATTCGACACGGAATATTCAAGATTTACAGCACAAGCAGATAGACAAGAAGAATATAAACCACAAAATTAGTTTTAGGTCTAATAACTGATTTAAATGAAATAGCCCTTAATTGGGCTTTTTTATTTAAACATGATAAAATAAAATCAGGAGTTTTTTTGTGATAAATAAATTAGAAACGATGAAAAAAAAATATTTAGAAATAGTCAATAAGCTGCAGTCTGGAAATTTAGATGTTAAAGAAATGACAAAGCTTATGAAGCAACAAAGTGAACTAGTTGAAATTGTTGATCTTTATGATTCCTTAGTTAATAAAAAAAAGGAACAAGAAGAGTTGGAAAATATTCTCTCTAATGAGAGCGATAAGGATATGATTAAATTATTTGAAGTAGAATTAAAGTCTTTACAAGAAAAAATTCTAGGATTAGAAAACAAATTAAAAATGTTGATGATACCAAAAGACCCTAACGATAATAAGAATATAATAATTGAGATTAAAGGAGCTGCTGGAGGAGATGAAGGAAATATTTTTGCAGGAGATTTATACAGACTATATTCAAAATATGCAGAGTCAAAGGGATGGAAAATTGAGATTCTAAATGCAATGGAAGGAACAAAGGGAGGTTTTACTTCAATTGAATTTTTAGTGAATGGAAAAGGTGCATTTTCTAAATTAAAATATGAGTCAGGAGTCCACAGGGTTCAAAGAGTGCCTTCAACGGAATCTCAAGGAAGAATACATACTTCAACAGCAGTTGTTCTAGTTTTACCTGAAGCAGAAGAATTAGAAATTGATGTGAATTGGGATGATGTTAGATTTGATACATTTAATTCGTCCGGCCCAGGAGGTCAATCTGTAAATACAACAAAAAGTGCAGTAAGATTAACTCACTTACCGACTGGAGTTGTTGTTTCTTGTCAAGAAGGAAAATCACAGCATGAGAATAGAGAAAAAGCTTACAAATTATTGAAAGCAAGAGTATATGATAAATTTTTGCAAGAAAAAAATGAAGAAGATTCTAATATCAGAAAAGAAATTTATGGAAGTGGAGATAGGAGTGAAAAAATAAGAACATATAATTATCCTCAAAATCGAGTAACAGACCACAGAATTAATCTGACCTTACAAAGACTGGATTCAATAATGGACGGTAAACTTGACTTGTTAATTTTACCATTACTTAATGAGTTTCAAAGAAAGCATTTATTAGAGACATAAAATGACTATAAAAACCTACATAAATTCAAGAGAAGAAATGTGTATAGAAAATAATAAACCAAGCCATGTAGTTAAATATTTACTTTTGGAAACTAGTGGTTTAAGCAATGCAAATTTTTACTTGTCAATGAATAATGAAATTGGAGATGAATTAAAAACAAAGTGTGACAATTTTTTAAATCAATACATAAAAAAAAATATTCCGGTAGATTATATTTTAGGTTATAGATATTTCTATGGATATAAGTTTAAAGTTAATAAAGACGTTTTGATTCCAAGAGTAGAAACAGAAGAATTGGTTGAGAGGGTTTTAATACTAATTGATCGATTCAATTTATCAAATGTTTTAGATTTAGGAACAGGAAGCGGTGCAATAGGGATCACCATAAAAAAAGAGAGTCCTCGCTGTAATGTCATTTTATCTGACATAAGTGATGAAGCATTAGAGATAGCAAAGCAAAATTCTAAATTACTTCATACAAAATTAGAAATTAAAAAAAGTAGTTGGTTAGAGAATATTAACGAAAAGTTTGATATAATTATATGCAACCCGCCGTATATTCCACTTCAAGAAAACCTTAACCCTAGAGTAAAAAAAGAACCAAGTATTGCATTATTTGGAGGTTCAAGGGGTTTAGATCATTATAATACTATTTTAATGAGTGTAAAAAAGAATTTACAAGAAAATTCAATAATTGCTTTTGAACATGCCTACAATCAGTCAGCTGAGATTGCTAATTTAATAAAAAAGTATTTACCAAATTATGAAGTAAAAACAGTAAAGGATTATCAAAATAGAGAAAGATTTACATTTGCTTCATCATTCAAAATGTAAAAATATTAAAGGAGAATTTATGAAAATTGCCGTGGCAAATGATCATGCAGGTACAGAACTTAAAAATTTTTTAATAAAAAAGTTAAAAAAAGATGGATTTAAAGTAACTGATTTTGGTACAAATTCGGAACAAGCAGTAGATTATCCAGATTATGCTCAAATTGTAGCTAAAGAAATACAGAAAAAAAAATTCGAATTTGGAATCTTAATTTGCGGTTCAGGAATAGGAATGAGTATTGCAGCTAATAAAATTGAAGGAATTAGAGCAGCTCTAGTTTATGATTTATACACTGCTGAACATGCAAAAAAGCATAATAATGCAAACATAATAACATTTGGTTCAAGAAACCTTGAAAATGAAGATGCATATACTTTCATAAAAAAATATATAAAGACTGATTTTGAATTAAGACACAATAATAGGTTAAAAAAAATAGAAAAAATATAGGAGAAATAAATGTCAAAATTAAATGTAATTTCACATCCTTTGATTGAACATAAAATGTCACAAATAAGAGATAAAAATTCTTCAACAAAATTATTTAGAGAAAGTGTCAATGAGGTTGCAGGTTTGATTACATATGAGATAACTAGAGACCTTGAATTAATTGCAAAGGAAACTATAACTCCTATGGCAAAAACCACAACATACGTTTTGAAGAAAAAAATAGTGATTGTACCGATACTTCGTGCAGGCTTAGGTATGACTGAGGGTATAAGAAAAATGATTCCCACAGCTAAAGTAGGTCATATCGGTTTATTTAGAAATGAAAAAACACTTAAGCCTCAAAGTTACTATGAGAAATTCCCAGATAGTATTGAAAGTAGTGTTGTTCTTTTAGTTGATCCGATGCTTGCAACAGGTTCTTCAGCTTCTTATGCTATAGATCGATTAAAAAAAAGTAGAGTCAAAAATATAAAATATGTTGGTTTAGTTGGGTGTCATGAAGGTGTAAGAAAGTTGCAAGAAGAACATCCTGATGTAGACATATATTTAGCTGCATTAGATTCTAAACTAGACTCAAATGGATTTATAGTACCTGGTTTGGGAGATTGTGGAGATAGGTTATTTGGAACCAAATAAACAAAGACTTGGGTGGGTATTGTACGTTCTAATTATTCAATTAATTATGACTGTTATAGGAATCACATTTTTAGGGTATTATATAGGTACAAAGATTGATCCCACAGAAAAAAATGGATATCTTTATATAGTTCTAGGATTTTTTTTAGGTCTATTTATGAGTGCGGTAACACTGATTAGATTTTTGAAAAGCGAGGCTAAACATGAAAGATGAACATAAAGTAACATTTATTGCAATAGGGTATGGATTTGTATTAACATTATTAACATTAATCTTTTACGAAAATTATGTGATTTGGTCAATTTTAGGAGCATTAACTTCATTATTTAATCATAGTCAAATGCTTAACTTGACAAAAAACAATAAAATATCAAGTTACAAACTTGCAATTCACTTAGTAACAAGATTTACAATGTATATCATTATGATGGCAATTGTATATTTTAGATTAAGAAATAATCAAGAGGAAATGATTACAGCTCTAATTATTTTACTTTTAGGGTTCTCTTCGATTAAAATAGGAGTGATAATCTATTCTCTTCCGATTTTTAAAAAGAGCAGATAGGGGAATTTATGTCGTCAGTATTAGATTACTTGAGCAATATACCTTCATATTTTTTAACTTCTCTAGCGCTAATGATTTTAGTGGGTATCATTTTATTTTTTGTAGGAAAAAAAGTAGAAAAGCTTAACCCAACAGATCGTCCTAGTAAGTTCATTGTAATCTTTATATCATTTGTAAAATTTTTCAATAATTTCATAAAAGGGTACGTAGGCAAACAATGGAAATGGCTGTCTCCATTAATATTGACTCTTGCAACTTATGTATTTGTATCAAATATTTCTGGCATGTTTGCACTAGACTCTCCAACTAAATATACAGCTATTACTTTCTCGCTGTCTATTTTTGCATTTCTGATAATTCAAATTACAGGTCTTATAAGTTCAAAGTGGAAGCATTTTTTATCTATTTTTAAACCAATTCCTGTAATGATGCCATTGAATTTAATTGGTGAAATTACACCTATAATTTCAATAGCACTCAGATTATTTGGAAATTTGATAAGTGGTACAGTATTTATAGTTTTGATTTATAGATTTACAGGGTGGCTATCTGTTATAATAGCACCTGCATTTCATTTGATATTTGATTTAGGATTTGGGTTCATTCAAGCATTAGTCTATGTATTACTTACAGTTATTTTTACTTCCTCAAAAATTGATGATAAAGATTTTGTGTAATTATATAAATAAAAAAAAAGGAGAAAATTATGTTAGATTTATTTTACAACACAATAGTACCAATATTAGATGTTGTACCTAATGAGTTTTATGCAAGAGCATTTGCATATCTAGGTGCAGGTATTGCAGTAACAACTGGATTAGGAACGGGTATTGGTCAAGGTATTGCTGCCGCAAGAGCTGTTGAAGCAGTTGGTAGACAACCTGAAGCTTCTGGAAAAATTCTTACAACAATGATTATTGGTCAAGCTGTTGCAGAAACCACAGGTTTATATGGTTTGTTGATAGCGTTTATATTGATCAACCAGTAAAGCATGCAAGCGATATTTGAAGAAGTAGCCAGAATTATTGATTCTGGATTAAATTCGGTGATTAATAATCCAAGTATAGTACTGCTAAATATAATAGCTCTTTTTGTATTAGCTCTATTTGTAAAAAAATTTTTTTGGAGTAAAATTACAGATTATTTAAATAGACAACAAGATAATCTTCAAATGGCATTAAACGAAGCTGAGGAGCAAAGAAGGGCTGCCAAGAAAATTCAGGATAAAGCAGAACATGAGTACAAAATGATGAGAAAAGAAACAGAAGAACTTAAAAACATGCTTACTAAAAATGCAAAAAAAGATGCAGAAAAGGTATTGCTTGAAGCAAATCTTGTTGCTGAAAAGAAGTTAAACTTAGCAGAAAAACAAATAGAACTAGAATATAAAAAAGTAGAGAGCGAAATTAAAGAATCAATTAAAGATCTTGCTTTTACAGCTGCAAAAAAGATAATAAAAAAAGAAATTGATGAAAAAACACACAAAAGAATTATTGAGGAAACATTAGATGAGGGGATCAAAAATCAATTTAAATAATCATGTGAAAGCATTATTTGAAATTCATAAAAGTGAAATTCAAAGAGAAGAAATGTTTAAGGATTTAAGTATGCTGTCAGAGATTTTTGACAGAGAATTTTTAAAGTTTATGGAATCACCACTTAATAGAAAAAGCAAGAAGGAAGAAATTATTAAATCTTTAAAAGTTGGACCTAATATTTTATCGTATTTAGTGATTTTATTGGATAACAATTTAATACATAAATTTCATGATATCTATAAAAAGATAATTGAACATAACCAGATAATTAATAAAGAATTTGTTGTAGATGTATATCTCGCTAAGCAAATAACAGAAAGTGAAGTTACAAAAATAAAAAGAGTTCTAAAAAATTATTTTGAAGCAAGTAAGATAATTTTGCAAATCCACATTGAAGAAAGTTTGATAGGTGGAATGAAAGTAATGTATAAAGATAAGGCTTTAGATCAGAGTATATATAGTGTTTTTGAGCAATTACAGACATTGACATAGGAGGAAATTTATGTCTAGTTTTGATATTAAAAATATGACTCAGGTTATTAAGAAAAAAATAAGTTCCTTTAAATCAGACACTAAACTTGAGCACGTAGGATCTGTTTTAAGTGTTGGAGACGGAATCGCAATTGTTTATGGTATAGAGCAAGCTATGATGGGTGAGCTCCTTTCTTTTCCTCATGGAGTTTCTGGACTCGTATTTAATCTTGAGGAACAATCGGTAGGAGTTATATTGTTAGGAGATAGCCATAAAATAAAAGAGGGCGATATTGTCAAATCAACAGGAAAGATATTTGAAGTTCCTGTTGGTGAAAACTTATTAGGAAGAGTTATTAACCCTTTAGGAAAGCAACTAGATGGAAAAGGAGAAATAGCAACTAATGAAACTAGACCGGTAGAAAAAAGAGCATATGGTGTTATGGAAAGAAAGTCAGTAGATACTCCTATGGAAACCGGTATTAAAGTTATTGACGCACTAGTTCCAATAGGTCGAGGACAAAGAGAGTTAATAATTGGTGATAGACAAACTGGAAAAACAACATTAGCTATTGATTCAATAATTAATCAAAAAGGTAAAAATATGATTTGTATCTACGTAGCTATTGGTCAAAAAGATTCAAATGTTTCTTCTATTGTTCAATTATTGGAAGAAAATGATGCAATGTCATATACAACCGTGATAAATGCAGGTGCATCACAAGAAGGAACGCTTTTATATCTTGCACCTTTTTCAGGTGTTACGATGGCAGAGTATTTTATGGAGAAAGGAAAAGATGTTTTAATCATATACGATGATCTATCTAAGCATGCAGTGGCATATAGAGAATTATCTTTACTTTTAAGAAGACCTCCAGGAAGAGAAGCATATCCAGGTGATGTTTTTTATCTTCATTCTCGTCTTTTAGAAAGAGCAGCAAGGTTATCTGATAATCTTGGTGGAGGTTCAATCACAGCATTACCAATAATAGAAACAAAAGCAGGTGATATATCTGCATACATTCCTACAAATGTTATTTCAATAACTGATGGACAAATTTTCTTAGAATCTGAATTATTCTATGCCGGAATCAGACCAGCAATTAACGCAGGATTATCCGTTTCTAGAGTTGGTGGAGCTGCTCAGTGGAAAGGTATGAAAAAGGTTGCAGGATCAATTCGAATCAATTTAGCCAACTACCGAGAGTTAGAGGCGTTTGCTCAATTCGGAAGTGATTTAGATACATCTTCAAAGAAAAGGTTGGAAAGAGGAAGAAAAACAGTTGAGTTGTTAAAGCAAGATGTACATCAACTTTCTGATATGCCATCTCAGATAATATCTATTTATGCATTATCTAATGGAATGTTAGATGATTTAGATATTAAACAAATAAAACCATTGGAGAGAGAAATAAAGGTCGGATTAGATAACGATAAAAATGGAATTTTACTAAAAAAATTTATCAATGAAAACAAAACATTACCTGAAAAAAAGGAAATCGAAACTTTTATTTATTCACTAAAAAAGGTACTTAAGTAAATGAATCTAAAGGAAATAAAAGATAGAATTAAGGCAGTACAAAAAACCGGAAGTATTACTAAAGCTATGCAAAATATTGCTTTATCTAAACTAAAAAACTCTAATGAAATATATGATCACTCTAAACTTTATTTTGATAAGGCAAAAAACATTACTAAAATTTTGTTCAATAATCTTGATGAAGAGTCGATTTTTTTTAGAGGAAGAAATAATAAAAAAAAGTTGTACATTTTAATTTCATCTGATCGAGGCCTTGCAGGACCATATCACTCACACTTATTTAGTTTGATTAAAGATACGAAACTTGATTCTTCTGATATTTTATTTTTACCAATTGGCAAAAAAGGATTTCAGTTTATTGAAGCAAAAAAATTTAAGAATTCAATAAAAAGACCGTATCTAAATAGGGATGATATAATGACATTTGATTATTCATCGATATGTAAATTAATTGTTGATATATATAAAGAAGGAAATATAGATAGCGTTGTATTTTTATATAATAAATATAAATCAATAACAGAGCATGAATCTGTTTCTAAAGTCGTTTTACCAATTTCATTTAATGAAAGGAATGATTCTAGTGAATATATATTTGAAAATAAACCACAGGATATGATCGATGATGTAATAAAAATATATATATACGGAGAAATATTAAAAGCTTTAGCAAATGCAAAAGTTTCTGAACACTCATCAAGAATGATTGCAATGAAAAATGCAACAGATAATGCAGAGGAAATTGCCTCAAAATTAAAAATCTCATATCATAGAGTTAGACAAAAAGAAATTACAGAAGAATTAATTGATGTAATAAACGGA
>JAAZUY010000071.1 GCA_018623895.1 bacterium
AAGAACTCATGGTAGTGCTCTTTTTACCAGAGGTCAAACTCAAGCGTTGGGAGTTGTAACTCTCGGAGCATTAGGTGAAAATCAATTGATTGATGGCATTAGACCTGTGGATACTAAAAGATTTATGTTGCATTATAATTTTCCACCATTTTCTGTTGGAGAGACAGGAAGATATGGATTTGTTGGAAGAAGAGAAGTAGGACATGGTGCACTTGGAGAAAGAGCACTATTACAAGTATTACCAGATGAAGAAGAATTTCCATACACAATTAGAGTTGTTTCAGAAATTTTAGAATCAAATGGTTCAAGTTCACAAGCAACTATATGTGCAGGATCGTTAGCTCTAATGGCTGCAGGAGTTCCCATTAAATCAGCAGTTGCAGGAATCGCAATGGGTTTGATAATGGATGATAAAAACTATAGTATTCTAACAGACATTCAAGGGATGGAAGATCATGAAGGAGATATGGATTTTAAAGTTGCCGGGACTGATCAAGGTATTACTGCTCTTCAAATGGATATAAAGATAAAAGGTATTAATGAAGACATATTAAGAGAGGCTCTTGAACAAGCAAGAGTAGCTAGATTAGAAATTCTTAAAAATATGAACGAAACCATAAAAGAATCAAGAAAAGAACTTTCACAATATGCACCTAAAGTTAAGTTAATAAAAATTAAACCAGATAAGATCAGAGATGTCATAGGATCAGGTGGAAAAATAATTTCTCAAATAATAGAGGAAAATGATCAAATTAAAATTGATATAGAGCAAGACGGAAGAATATTTTTAATGCATCACGATTCAAAAACGATTGAGACTGTAAGCGAAAAGATATTGGATTTAGTGAGAGAAGCAAAAGTAGGCGAAATTTACGAAGGAAAAGTCAAAAGAATAGAAAAATTTGGTTGCTTTGTAGAGTTGTGGCCTGGTACAGAAGGATTGGTTCATATTTCAAAACTTGCTAAAGAGAGAGTAGAGAAAGTTGAAGACATAGTCTCTCTAAATGATCAAATCCTTGTTAAATGCATTAAGATTGATGACAAAGGTCGTGTAGATTTATCAAGAAAAGATGCATTAAAAAATTAATTAATTTCAAATATTTATGATAAAATGTTTAAGTCAATGGAAGATGATCGAGCGGTAACGTTAGGAAAGTCCATACTAACACAGACTTTTATAGTTTGTAGTGTTTGTGTCTAAGGAAAAAATAACTTAGAGTATCGAAAGATAACGGCGAATTCAGTGTCTAAGGGAAACTATGATACTAATTTGTAAAGTGCCACAGTGACGAATCATTTAGAAATAAATGGGTGAAACGAGGTAAACCCCACAAGTTAGAAACCCAAATTTTGGTAGGGGAACATTGATTTTTGAGAAAAAATTGATGCTACAATTATGTAGAGATAAATGATCATACCTTTTTATAGGAACAGAATATGGCTTATGCACATTGACAAAAAAAGAGGCTTGCCTCTTTTTTTATTAATTATCATAAAGAACGAAGAATCAAATAGATTAGATATATGAAGTATGTAAATATAAGTAGTAGTTTATACTTATAAAAATATTTAGAATTTTTAAAAAATAACAATGCAAATATAACTAATGTAATGATTAAACTGATTAGTGTATCGAAAATAAAAACATTTTGAATTTGAAGAGTTACAATTGATGATGACAAACCAAGAACTAATAAAATGTTAAATATATTTGATCCAACAATATTTCCAATTGCCATATCACTTTGACCTTTTTTTACCGCAACAATAGATGTAACTAATTCTGGAATTGAAGTTCCAAAAGCAACGACCGTGAGTCCAGTGAAGGCCAAAGCTTCATTTTCATTTAAATTGAATATATCAATTAATATTCTCTGAGATAACAGTTCAGAATTAGCTGTTATTAAATATCCGCCAAGAGAAACTAATAGAAAACCAAAAAGCAACTTCGGTACAATTAAATTATCATTAACAATTTTTTCTTCTACAGAGAATTCATTATTATCTTTAGACTTTAATAAGAGATATACGAAAAATAGAAGTAGTAACATAAATCCTTCTATTCTATTGATTACTAATGTTGAATCAAATTGAGATAAAAAGACTAAAAATAAAATAGAAATCAGAATTAAAAATGGAAAATCGAATTTTAAAATCTTTTTTTGAATCTTAAATTTTACATAAACAGCGGAAAATCCTAAAACCAATGTTAGATTGGCTATATTAGAACCGATGATATTACCAACTGCAATATCAGAAGGTAGATCATTTAATTTTGCAGTTATCGATGAAATAAGGGATACAGACAGTTCAGGTAAAGAAGTACCAAATGCGATAACAGTTAATCCAATGATTAAAGGAGAGATCCCAAATTTTTTAGCTAAGTATCTAGCCGAATCAATAGTTAAATCTGCACCTTTTATTAGGATGTAAAATCCAAAAAGCAGTAATAAGATATTTAAAAGTATCATATACACCTTCTATTTATGACTTAACAAAGATATTATAACATAATTCCTATTTAAATTTATTGACATTTAAGTAAATTTTTTGTATTATTGGAATATCATAAAACATAACATAATGAGGTAAATGTTAAATATATGGAAGTAAGTCCGAGGAGCGAAGAGCCCGAACATTCGAAATTTAAATTAATGGCATCTTTTTTCGATGTCTTTTTTATTAGTGTGATATCAGATGATTAATTTAATTATTATATTTGTCTTATCATCGATGATATTCATTATCAATTCTACAAGTGTTGCAATTGTTAAGACTAATGACGAACAGTTAGAAGACATATTTGAAAAAAAGAAAAAATCTGCAGTTCTAATAAAAAAAGTTTCATCATATTATAGAAGATTTCAAACATTAACCAATATATCTATATATTTTATGTCCTTTTTCAATGCATTTTTATTATTTAATCTATCACGAGATAATTTGTTTAATGCTTCAATTTATATAATTGGATACTTTTTAATTTATGTATTAGTACTAAATCATACTGCTAGGAGAATAGGATTAAAGTATGTA
>JAAZUY010000015.1 GCA_018623895.1 bacterium
GGATTGGTTTTGCTTGATATTCATGCTGCTCAGGAAAGAATTAGATATGAATACTACATAAATATATTTAAAAAAGATTTTAATTTCATTACTAAAAGAATTGTTCCGTTTGAGCTATCACTAGATCCAAATATTTTATCAGAATTAGATAAATACAAAGAAACATTTAAATCTTATGGATTTGAGTTTGATAATTTTGCAGTAATTAGTCATCCAAAAGCAATTCGTGAAAAAGATCTAGACTATGCAGTAGACATCATTTTTGATAGGATCAATAATGGTAAATCTGTAGATTTTTCTTCATTAAAAAATAAGTTAGCTAAGGATGTTAGTTGTAAGTCATCAATAACAGGAAATACAAGGATTAATAGAGATGAAATAAATGTTTTATACAAGCGTTTAAGTTTATGTGAGTATCCATACCAGTGTCCCCATGGTAGACCTACTTTAGTAAGTCTAAGTTATAAAGAAATTGAAAAAATGTTTAAGAGAATAATATGATGAAGAAAGTCATTGTAATAGTTGGACCAACATCATCAGGAAAAACAAAATTAAGTTTAGAAATTGCAAAACATTTTAGAGGACAAATTATAAATGGAGATTCTGTTCAAGTATATAAGGGTTACAATATTGGATCAGCAAAAATAAAAAACCATGAAAAACATGATATCCCTCATTTTTTAATAGACATAGTAGATCCAAATAAACAATATGACGTTTTTCAATTTCAAAAAGATGGTAGAAAAATTATTGAAGAGGTAGAAAATCCAATAATTGTTGGTGGAACAGGCCTTTATATTCAGTCATTACTTTTTGATTATAAATTCTATGGAGAGAAAAGTAGTCACAAAGATTTATCTCTAAGTAATAAAGAACTGTATAATGAAATAAAGATGTTTGACAACAAAATTATCATAGATAAAAATAATAGAAGAAGATTAATTAGAGCATATGAGATTATTAGAAAAGGTTTAAAACCCTCTTCACTAGAAGGAGATAAAAAGACTATCTATGATTATTATGGAGTATACCTTGATCTTGATAAAAATGAACTAAAGAAAAGAGTGACTGAAAGAATTAATAATCAGTTAAATGAAGGATTTATTCAAGAAGTGTCTGAACTTAAAAAAAAATATGAGATAAAAAATATAATAGGATATAGAGAAATCAATATGTATTTAGAAAATAAAATGACTTATGATCAAATGAAAGAAAATATAATATCAAAAACAATGAAGCTAGCGAAAAGACAAAAAACATGGTTTAAAAATAAAATGAAACTTTATTTTTTTGATGCAAATTCAAAAACATTAACAAGAGATGTTATAGAAGGTATAGAAAAATGGAGAAATTAAAATACCCCATATATCTCATAGGACTACCTGGATCTGGAAAGAGTTCAATAGGCATATTGCTTTCAAAAAAATTGAACCTTAAGCATATTGATTTAGACAAAAAAATAGTTGAGAAAGAAAATACTAATATTTATGATTTAATAAAAATTAAAGGTGAAAAATATTTTAGATTTATTGAAACAGAAATATTAAAAAAAAACTCTTATGGAAAAAAAATTATATCATGTGGAGGTGGAATCGTTCTAAACCCTACTCACAAAAATATTATGAAAAAAGGTACTGTAGTTTATTTAATTACTGATCTCGAAAAGATAAAAAATAGATTGAGTAGAGGAAAAAAAAGACCATTGATGGAAAAATACACTATAGACCAGTTACATAATATCAGAAAAAAAAAATATATAGAATTTTCTGATTTAGTAGTTGAAAATAATAAAGAAAAAAAAGATGTTGTAGAAAAAATAATTAGTAAATTAGAGGAGCTCATATGAAAATATTAATAATTCATGGTCCTAATATGAATAAATTAGGAAAAAGAGATCAAGACCAATATGGTACTTTTTCTCAAGAAGCATTATTTGAAATGATAACTAAAAAATATCCTGATATAAAATTTTCTTTTTTTCAAAGTAATTATGAAGGAGAACTTATTGATGTAATACATGATTCTAATAAATTTGATGGAGTAATTATTAATCCCGCAGCATTTACTCACTACAGCTATGCATTAAGAGATGCTATGGAAACTTTAGAAGTGCCATTTTGTGATGTTCATTTATCTGATATTAGTAGAAGAGAAGATTTTAGAAAAATCAATGTATTAGATGGTCTCTCTTTGAAAAGTTTCATGGGAAAAAAACAAAACAGTTATTTTGAAGCTGTAAGTTATATAATACAAAAGATAAAATCATATTTGGTATAATATTAATATTGAGGTAATTTATGATATCAACAAGTGATTTTAAAACGGGATTAACTATAATGTTTGATAATAATATATATCAAATTATTGAATTTATGCATGTGAAACCTGGGAAAGGTTCAGCTTTTGTTCGAACTAAAATTAGAAACCTCAGAACTGGATCAATTATTGATCATACTTTTAATGCGGGATTTAAACTCGAAAAAGCTCACATTGAAAAGAATAAGATGCAGTTCCTTTATTCATCGGATGATTTTTTGCATTTTATGAATACGGAAAACTTTAATCAAATTGAAGTTTTAAGTTCAAAAGTTAAAGATAAGATGCAGTATATATATGAAGGGATGGATGTAGACATCAACTTTTATAATAATGAAATTCTTGGCATATCTATTCCAGACAAAGTCACCTTAGAAGTTGTTGAAACTTCTGATGCCGTCAAGGGAGATACGAAGAATAATGCCATGAAAGATGCAATTCTTCAAACAGGACTAAAAATAAAAGTTCCCATGTTTATAAACCAAGGAGAGAAAATTGTTGTTTCTACAAATGATGCATCATACGTATCAAGAGAAAAATAAGCTTTATTGCTTTTTTTTATGTGATGTTTATGTCTGAAAGACTACAAAAAGTACTAGCTAATAGAAATGTAGCATCAAGAAGAAAAAGTGAATTGTTAATTATTCAAGGTAGAGTTAAAGTAAATGGAGTAGTAGTTGATAAGCTAGGCACAAAGGTTTCATCTAAAGATGTAATTTTAGTTGACAATATTAAAGTTGAAAACGAAGAAAAAGTTTATTATATCATGAACAAACCAAGTGGAATAATTACAAGCGTAAGTGATGAAAAGAAACGTAAAACTGTTATAGACTTTTTTGACGAAAAGAATAAAAAAACAAGAATTTATCCAGTTGGTCGTCTTGATTATGATACCTCAGGATTATTACTAATTACTAATGATGGCGAATTAACCTATAAATTAACTCACCCTAAATTTGAAATTGAAAAAACGTATGAAGCAAAAATTTCAGGGAATTTTTCAAATAAAGATATCAAAATTTTAAAAAAAGGATTTGAAATTGATGATTATTTTGCAAAAGCAAGGTCGGTATTAATTTTAGATAGAAACTATAAAAAAAGTGAATTTAAAGTTCAGATTGTAATAACTCAAGGAAAAAATCATCAAGTAAAGAAGATGTTCAAAAAAGTTAATTGTGAAGTGCTAAAATTAAAAAGAACAAAATATGCATTTTTAGATTTAAAAAATCTTTCTAAAGGCAATTATAGACAATTAAAGATTCATGAAGTGAAAAGATTATATACTATTTCTAATTTAAACAATAAATGATCAAATTTGAATACATCAAATATGGTATAATTACATTATTAATGGAGGTAATATGGATTCATTCCAAATTGCTATTGACGGACCTGCTGGATCAGGCAAAAGTTCGATAAGTAAAGCTTTAGCAAATAAATTAGGGTTTAAATATTTAGATACAGGAGCAATGTATAGAGCAGTAACCTTAGAAGCTTTAGAAAAAGGAATAAATTTAGAAAATGAAAAAGAGTACTCTTTTTTGCAAAATTTTCAACTAAAATTTGTGAATCAAAGAATTCATATAAGAGATGTAGATGTATCAAAAGAAATTAGAATGAAAAGAGTAACTGAGAATGTAAGTTTAGTTTCGAGCTTGAACGTAGTTAGAAAAAAAATGGTTGAACTCCAAAAGCAATTTGCTCTAAATTGTAACTGTATTTTAGATGGAAGAGATATAGGCACAGTTGTCTTACCAAAAGCTAAATTAAAGATATATTTAACAGCAGATATTGAAGAGCGAGCAAAACGAAGAATTAAAGAATCATATAAAAATGAAAGCCTTGAGAATATGATTAATAAGATTAAGATTAGAGATTATAAAGATTCATCAAGAGATAATTCTCCATTAATTATTTCAGAGAATGCTATGGTAATAGATACAACTTACTTAACTGAAAAAGAAGTATTAGAAAAGATACTTAAAGAATATAATAAAAGGAAATGAAAAATGCAAGATATTAAGATTCCAAAAATAGGCGAAATTGTTGAGGGAAAAGTAATTAAAGTTGAAGAAAACACTATTTATTTGGACCTACAAGCTATGACTGAAGGGAAAATACACCTCGATAATTATTCAAAACCAGCGCCCTCATCTTTTTTTGGTCTTGTAAAAAATGGCGATATTGTCCGTGCAAAAATAAAAAAAATAACTGATGAACCCGCTCAAATTCTTTTATCTAGGTTACCTTTAATTCTTGAAGAATCCTTTATTGAAGTTAAGAAATATGTAGAAGATAAAACAAGGATCAAAGCAAAAATAATCAAGATTTTAGACAAAGGATTAGTTTTAAATTATAAAGCTCATGAGATTTTTTTACCTTACAGTCATTTAGATTATGATTTATTGAAAAGTAAAGAAAATTTGAAAGGTTCATCACTTGAGATTATTTTGATTGAGGCATCTAAAATTCGAAATAGATCAAGAATCATTGCTTCAAGAAAAGAAATATATCAAGAAAAAAAACAACAGGAGTACGATCAAAGATTAAAAAAAAGAAAAGAAGAATTAGACGGAATAAAAACTGGGGATGTAATTGAAGGGACAATTGAAAAAATTGAAAAACATGCAGCTACAGTTAAATTCAGAAATATAATTGGATTATTAAGAATTTCTCAGGTTAGTCATCACAGAATAGAAGATCTTAATGATTTTTTTGAGAAGAATCAAAAAGTCAAGGTTAAGGTTATAAAAAAAGAGGGGAATAGGTTAGATTTATCAATTAAAGCTTTGGTTAAATCCCCTTTTGAAAAATTTAATAATGAATATAAAGTTGGAGATAAAATCACCGGTAGTGTATATCAGAAATTGCCATTTGGAATAGTTTTTGAATTATTGAAAGGTGTTAGAGGTCTTCTTCATATGTCAGAATATTCTTGGAACTCTAATGAAAAATTGAGTAGAGATTTAAAAATAGGGAGTCAATTAGAGATGGAGATTTTATCAATTGACGCTAAAACTGAAAAAATAAGACTTTCTAGAAAAAAGATTTTAGAAAATCCATGGAAAAATTTTTCATCTAAAAAAGGTGATGTTGTTAAAGCAGAAATTGTTGGAATTGAAAAAAATAAACTAATTGTGAGTGTTAATGGGGCAAAAGCGGAATTAAAAGAAGAAGAGTTAATTAAAGAGAAAAACGAAAAGCTTGATGATAAATATGAAGTTGGGCAAAAGATTGAAGCTTTAGTTTTAAATATCGATAAAACTAACTGGAAGATAGATTTATCAATGAGAAGATTAATAGAGAAAAATATGAAAAAAGACTTTAAAAAAATGATGATTGATGAAAACGATGAGGATTCGCAATTAAAAATAGGCGATCTCTTTGAAGAAAAATTTAAAGGATAATTTAATGTCTTTTACAGTCGCTATAATTGGCAGACCAAACGTTGGAAAGTCAAGTCTATTTAATAGAATGATCCAATCAAGAAAATCAATAATTGATGATAAACCAGGAATTACTCGAGATAGAATTTACTCTAAGGTTACATGGTTAGATAAAGAATTTAGTATTATTGATACAGGCGGCATTGGAGAAAATAATGATGATTTTAATGAAGAAATTAAACTTCAAGCTGAAATTGCAATTAATGAATCAGATTTAATTTTATTTGTAGTTGATGGAAAAGCCGGAATTAACAATTATGACCTATCTTTGTCAAAATGGCTTTATAAATCAAAGAAGAAAGTTATTCTTGTTGTTAATAAGATTGATGATAAATCTAAAATGGGTAACACATACGATTTTTTTTCCTTAGGGTTTGGAGAACCGATAGGGGTTTCATCGATTCATGGTATAGGATTAGGTGATTTATTAGATAAAATTACAAGTTTAATTCCAAAAACAGATAAAGAATTCTCTGAAAAGAGACTAACTTTTTCAATTGTAGGAAGACCTAATGTTGGCAAGTCAACATTAATGAATGCAATTTTAAATGAAAATAGAGTTATTACTTCTCATCTTGAGGGAACAACTAGGGATGCTGTTGATACTAAATTCGAGTATAATAATAAAAAATATATGGCTGTTGATACTGCAGGAATAAAAAAAAGAGGGAAGATTTATGAAAGTTATGATCGATATAGCTTCATAAGGGCTAAAATGGCATTAGAAAAGTCAGATGTTGCATTATTAATAATTGATGCTTCTAAAGGAGTTTATGAGCAAGATAAGAATATCGGGGGACTAATTAAAGATTATAAAAAAGCTTTAGTTATAGTTGTTAATAAATGGGATTTGATTAATAAGGAATCGTCTACTATGGAGAAACATAAAAGAAAAATAAAAGATCAATTTCAATTTTTTGAATATTCAGAAATAGTATTTATTTCTGCATTAAATAGAAAAAGAATTAAAAATATCTTTGAATCTATAGACAGAGCATATATAAATTATAATAAAAAGATAAAGACCTCTACTCTAAATGAAATTTTAATCAATGCATGTTTAAGAAATCCTACTAAAATATTCAATAGAGGTAGAGCTAATTTTTCTTATATTACTCAAAGTTCATCTTGTCCACCGACATTTCAACTTTTTGTAAATAATCCGAATTATGTTCACTTTTCATATTTAAGGTATCTTGAAAACTCTTTTAGAAAAGAAGTGGATTTCTTAGGAACGCCACTAAATTTTATATTAAGAAAGAAGGACTATGATGAAATTTAGCATTATAGGTGGAGGAGCATGGGGATCAACTCTTGCACAAGTATTGATGGACAACGGTCATAAAGTAATGATTTATGAAAAGAATTTAACAAATAGAACAAAACTTAAAAGTGGTTATCATCCATTTTTTAAGAATGAATTACCAAAGGGTTACCATGTAGTGAGTTCATTTGAAGAAGCAATGAATTATTCAGATTATATTGTATTAGCTGTACCATCTCGATTTATAATTGATATTATAAATAGCTTGAAAAAAATTGATGTGAGCAAGAAAGTTTTTATAAATGTATCTAAAGGATTTATACTTCCAAAAATGAAGACTGTCAGTCAATCTTTTAATGAATATTTAAATGAAAAGTATAAAGCATTTATCTCATTATCAGGTCCATCACATGCAGAAGAGGTTATTGAAAGAAAGATGACATGTTTAGTTTGCTCTTCTAAAAACAAAAAAGAAGTGGATATTGTTTCATCGGCGTTTACTAATAACTACTTAAATATATCAAAATCATCAGATATTATAGGATGTGAAGTTGGTGGTGCAACCAAAAATGCCATAGCAGTAACCTCTGGGATTATTACATCTCTTGGATTTGGAGAAAATGCAAGAGCTGCATTAATAACTCTTGGGTTAAAAGAAATCAAAAGTATCTCATCTTTTTTCAAAGGAAAAGAAACTACAACATACGGATTAACAGGAATTGGTGATCTTATTGTTACAGCGTTATCAATGAACTCAAGAAATTTTAAAGCGGGCTTAAATATTGGAAAAGGTAAATCAAGAATACAAATAGAAACTGAAGAAAAACAGACAATAGAGGGATTTGATATTATATTTGCAATTAATGAGTTAACAATAAAAGAACAGATTAAATCACCTTTGATTAATAAAACTTATGAATTAATATATGGAAAAATAAGTCTTGAAGATTTTAAAAAAACAATTTTTCATAATATAAAATAATATTTAATTAATAAAAACAGCATTTTATTTTGCATTAGTCTCTTTATAGTGCTATAATATGAATATAAATAAAGGAGGAACACTCATGAACAAAACTGAATTAATTGCAGTCTTAGCTCAAGAAGCTGGCGTTACTCAAAAAACGGCTGAAGAAGTTTTAAAAGCGTTTACATCTACTGTATCACACACATTAAAAAGTGGTGAAAAAGTTGTTGTAACTGGTTTTGGTACTTTTGAAGTTCGTCATCGTGTTGAACGTCAAGGCAAGAATCCTCGTACAGGAGAACCTATTACTGTACCTGCACAAAATACACCTGCGTTTAGAGCTGGTAAATTACTTAAAGCTACAGTAAAATAAACTAAAAAAAAAAAGCACACCTATATGGTGTGTTTTTTTTTTGTTTTTGATAGAATAATAGTATGTTGGAACCAATATTAGTTCTTCAAGATTTTAATACACTAAGTTTAGAAGATATCAGATCAAGATATAGAAATATGGATATTACAGATCAAAGTGGAAAAACACTTCTTTTTTATGCTGTACAATCAGGTAGAATGGATATATTTAATCTATTCTTATCAAAAGCTATAAGAATTTCTGCTAGAGACGATTCAGGTGAAACTGTAATTTATGAATGCATTAGAAGACAAAATTTTAAGATGCTTTTAAAATTAATCTCTTTAGGTTTAGGACTAAATAATACAAATGATCATGGTAAAACTCCTCTTCATTTAGCTGCAGAATCTGGCAATATTGAGATAATTCAAGTTGTTTTAGAGAATGGTGGACTTTTTAAAAAAGATATTTTTGGAAAAACACCCCTACATGATGCTGTTTTGAATGGTAAACTAGATGCTTTGAAATGGTTAAAAAATAAAATGAATTTACCTTTACACTCCAAGACAAATGATGGATATACTTGTTTACATCTTGCAGCAACTAGGTTTAATATTGATTTGATAAAATATTTAATTAAATCTGGTTTAGATGTTAATGCCTTGACAAATTTTTATGATACACCACTTCATTTTGCAGTAAGACATAAAAATTATGAGGCAATATCATTACTTTTAAAAAATATGTCATTTATAAATATAAAAAATAAACTTGGAGTTTATGCAATAGATGAGTCTGGTGAAGATAATAAAATCAAAGATTTAATTGAAAAACATTCATATGATCCAGCTTATCAAGACCATTTGAGAAAATTTCAAATGATAAATTCAATACTTAATAGAGATAGAAAGGAATATCTAAAACTTAAAGAAGATTCATTCATTGAGAAAACTGATATCTATGGAAAAAAATCATCAGACTATATAAAGGAATATCGTTTGGAGAAGAAGTTTAAATAATCAAAAATTTTTTAAATTATTTGATCCTCTCATCCATAATTTGGGTTTACGATTTTCTTTATAAATGCCCCAGTGCTTTTCCGGTTCATTTTTATTTAATGACCCTTTCCAACTTTCATCAAAAGCTTCAAATAAAAACATTTGAATTTTTTTTGAATTAGACCACGAATAAATCTGATTTAAGTAATAGTTTTGGTTTTCTTCTGAAGCTTCATCCAACATTATATTAGTTGTATTTGTTGTCCATCCAAACTCAGTAAATATTACCATTTTATCTTTAAATTTTTTCTTGACAGATTCATAATCACGAACTGTTTCAATGAAAGCTTCGTCTATAGGAACTTTTCTCCATTGAGGATAAGACTGTATTGAAATAAAATCAACAACATTACCCAATTTAGTATTTCTTAACCAATAATAAGGTCCTTCACAAAAAGTGATTGGTTTCTTTGTTTTTGATTTAACATATTTTGCGTGAGCAATTAAAGATTCTTCAGAAATTAAATTTGGATGCCAATCAGATGTGTTTTCATTACCAATAGAAAGTGCCAATACAATTTTACTATATTTTTTAGAGTAATTTAACATTTTATCTAACAGCTTGTAATTTGTTTTTTTATGATCATTAATTGAATTTTTTGAATGTCTTCCAATCCC